>NZ_JBWKRS010000015.1:0-19777 GCF_059419385.1 Pseudomonas sp. GW821-FHT05H12
CCCCCCCCCCCCCCCCCCCCCCCCCCCCCCCCCCCCCCCCCCCCCCCCCCCCCCCCCCCCCCCCCAGCTCCCACATTGATTTGGAGTTGCCAGCTAGAGGATCGGTGAGATCAAGCGGGCCACCCGCATGCCGAGCTGTTGCAGGCGGCGGGTCTCGCGGCTTTCTTCCTGGCTGACTTCATGGGCCAGGGCGAAGTCATCCAGCAGCATCTGTTCCACCTGGCTGGCGAAGGCTTGGTCCACGGTCAGCAACATCACTTCGAAATTCAACCGGAATGAACGGTTGTCCATGTTCGCACTGCCGATGGCGCTGATTTCGCTGTCGACCAGTACCACTTTCTGATGCAGAAACCCTGGCGTGTAGCGGAACACCCGCACCCCGGCGCGCACGGCTTCGATCGCGTAGAGGCTGGAGGCGGCGTAGACGACGCGATGGTCGGGGCGCGAGGGCAGCAACAGGCGCACATCGACGCCGCGCAAGACCGCCAGGCGCAGGGCGGAGAAGACCGCTTCATCGGGAATGAAATACGGACTGGTGATCCACACCCGTTCAGTTGCCGCATGAATGGCTTCGACAAAAAACAGCGAGCAGGTTTCATACGGATCGGCCGGGCCGCTGGCGAGCAGTTGGCAGAGCACGCCGTCTTCGGGGTAGGCGTCCGGCAGGATCAGCGGCGGCAGCTCCCGCGCGGCCCAGAACCAGTCTTCGGCAAACGACTCCTGCAAACACGCGACCACCGGGCCGGTCACCTGCACATGGGTATCGCGCCAGGGCGCTAGTGGCGGTTTTTTGCCCAGGTATTCATCGCCCACGTTATGCCCGCCGACGAACCCGGTTATACCGTCCACCACCACGATTTTGCGGTGGTTACGGAAATTGACCTGGAACCGATTGAGCCAGCCGCTGCGGGTAGCGAACGCCTTGACCTGTACGCCGGCATCACGCAGTGACTGCACGTAACGATGGGGCAGGGCATGGCTGCCGATGCGGTCGTAGAGCACATAAATGGCCACGCCTTCGGCCGCCTTGTTCTTGAGCAGGGCGTGGAGTTGGCGGCCGAGCTCATCGTCGTGAATGATGAAAAACTGGAACAGCACAGCGGTTTTGGCGTTGCCAATGGCTTCGAAGATCGCGCTGAACGTGGCATCGCCATTGATCAGCAAGCGCACTTCATTGTTGGCCAGGCACGGCATGCGCCCCAGCTTGGGCATGGCGCGCAGGGACGCGTAGGCGCTGGAATTGCGCGCAGCGAGGGCTTCTTCGACCCAGGGGCGCCAATTCAATTCGGTGATGGCGGTGTGCATTTCCTGGTTGGCCTGGCGGCGGGCCTGGATGTAGGCGTCGAAGGTGCTGCGGCCGAAGATCAGGTAGGGGATCAGCGTCAGGTAGGGCATGAACATCAACGACAAGGCCCAGGCGATCGAGCCTTGGGCGGTCCTGACGGTCAGCACCGCGTGGATCGCGGCGAGTGTCCCGAGAAAGTGCAGCGTGGCGATGAAGTAGGCGAGCAGGTGCGGGCCAAAAAAATCCATGAACGACATGACTCCTGACAGTCCAGTGCCTAACAGACCATGAACGGCTGTGAATGTCGCTATTTTATTTGCCGTGCAACACTGGCGGCTTTGCGGCGTCTAACGCCCAACATTACCCAGGAGTTACCCGATGAATGCTCGTTTGCTCTGTTTAGCCATGGTTACTGGTTTGTCGCTGCCTGTGGCGGCGCAGGCGCAGATGCTGGCGCCGGGCTTGTGGGAATTGACCACCAGCAACATGAAAGTGGACAACCAGGACCTGCCGGATCTTTCTCTGATCCTCGGCCAGCTCAAGCAACAGATGACCCCTGAACAGCGCGCCATGCTGGAAAAACAGGGTATCACTATGGCCGGTAAAGGCGTGCAGGTGTGCCTTACACCGGCTCAGGTCGCCTCAGACTCGATCCCGCTGACCGACCCGCAATCGGGCTGCAAACAGGAAGTGACCGACAAGACCGGCAACCAGTGGAAATTCCGTTTCAGTTGCCCGAAAGCCCAAGGCACTGGCGTCGCGACCTTCCAGAGCCAGAAAGAATTCACCACCACCGTCAACGGCACCTTCAATGCCACCGGCATCCAGCAGAAGGGCAGCCTCGACAGCCATGCCCAGTGGCTGGGCAACGACTGCGGTACGGTCAAGCCTCGCGCTTAACGCAGAAAATGCAGGGGCAAACCCTGGCAACTGTCGACCACCTGGCCGTTGTGCCACGCCAGGTGGCCTGACACCAGCGTGGTGCTGACGCTGTGCTGGAAGCTGCGCTCGGCAAAAGGCGTCCAGCCGCAGCGCGCCAGGATCGGCTGGCTACTGACGGGCTTGCCTTGGGGCTCGGGCTGGATCAGCACCAGGTCGGCCCAATACCCTTCACGCAAATAGCCCCGATCAGGAATGGCGAACAGGTCGGCCACGCGATGGCTGGTCTTCGCCACCAGCGTGGTCAGTGGCAGGTGCCCGTCAGCCACCAGTTCCAACAACGCCGGCAATGCGTGTTGCACCAGTGGCAGCCCGGACGGCGCTTCGCGATAACCCAACTGTTTCTGCGCCCAGGTATGCGGTGCATGGTCACTGCCGATCACATCCAGACGATCACTCAATAAGGCTTGGCGCAGGGCGTCGCGGTCGGCACGGGTCTTGATCGCCGGGTTGCATTTGATCTGATGTCCGAGGCGGTGATAGTCGCGGTCATCGAACAACAAATGGTGCAGGCACACCTCGGCGGTGATGCGCTTCTCGGCCAGCGGTTTGTCTTCAAACAGCGCCAGCTCACGGGCAGTGGTCAGGTGCAACACGTGCAGGCGCGTGCCGTGGCGCTGGGCCAATTCCACGGCAAAGGATGACGAGCGATAACAGGCTTGGGCATCGCGGATCAGCGGGTGGGCGACGGCGGGGATGTGATCGCCAAAGCGTTCGCGCAGGCGCTGCTCGTTGGCCAGGATGCTCGGCGTGTGCTCGCAGTGGGCCAACAAAATGGTCGGCACTTCGGCGAACAGGCGCTCCAGGATTCGCGGGTCGTCCACCAGCATGTTGCCGGTGGACGCGCCCATGAACACTTTGACGCCGGCCACTTCCCGTGGATCGAGGGCGGCGACGGTGTCGAGGTTGTCGTTGCTCACCCCGAAGTGAAACCCATAGTTGGCCACCGAATGCAGGGCGGCGCGGCGCTTCTTATCGGCCAGCGCTTCCAGGTTCAGGGTGGCCGGGTTGGTGTTGGGCATGTCCATGAAGCTGGTGATGCCACCGGCGACGGCCGCGCGCGATTCGCTATAAAAACTGCCTTTGTCCGGCGCGCCAGGCTCACGAAAGTGCACTTGGTCATCGATCATGCCCGGCAGCAGCCACTGGCCTTGGGCGTCGATTTCCACCGGTTCGTTGTAGCCTTCGAGGCTGCTGGCAATCTTCTCGATTCGGCCATTGGCAACCAGCACATCGGCGTCGAATTCCAGGCCTTCGTTTACCAGGCGGGCGTTGCGGATTAGCAGGCGGCTCATGGTCAGAACTCGTTTTGCAGGGCTTTGTAGCCGCGTACCAAATCGACGTTGGTGCGTGCCACGTCTTCGGAAAACTCCGAGGCGCTGACACTCACCGGCGGGAATTGCGACAGGTCCGTATTGGGCCCAATGCGTGTGGTGGACGGTACGTAGAAGGCGGCAGGCAAGTCGCGGCCGTCGACCACCGAGTTGTGGCGCACCACGCAACCATCGCCGACGGCGCAGTTGAACAGCACACTGTTGAAGCCGATGAAGACGCGATCGCCGACCGTACAGGGGCCATGGACGATGGAGCGGTGCGCGATGGAGGTGAATTCGCCGATGGTCACCGCCGCGCCGGATTTGGAGTGGATGACCACGCCGTCCTGGATGTTGGAGTTGGCGCCGATGGTGATGGGGTCCATCGCACCCGTGGCGTCGACTTCGTCAGCGCGGATCACGGCGTAGGGGCCGACGAAGACGTTCTCGCCGATGATGACCTTGCCGCAGATGATCGCGGTCTTGTCGACGTAGGCCGATTCAGCGATGACCGGCAGGTCGCCGGAGGGGTTCTTGCGGATCATGCAACGGGCTCCGTAATGATGTGGACGTGGTCGCCGTCAATGGCGTTGTAGAAGCAAGTGGGTCGGCCGGTGTGGCAGGCCGGGCCTTGCTGGTCGACGATTAGCAGCACGGCGTCGCCGTCGCAATCCAGGCGAGCCTCCACCAGTTGCTGCCAGTGGCCCGAGCTTTCGCCCTTGCGCCACAAGTGCTGGCGCGAGCGGGACCAGTAGCAGACTTGCCCGGTAGCCAGGGTTTCTGTGAGGGCCTGGCGGTTCATCCAGGCCAGCATCAACACCTCGCCGCTGCCGTGTTGCTGGGCAATGGCGGCAATCAGGCCATCGCTGTTCCACGGCAGGGCGTCGAGCACCGGTTCGAGTGGAAAGCGGCTGCCCAGGGCAGCCTCTTCCAGATCGAGCATGCTCAAGGTCATGGCTTGCTCAGGGCTGCGCACAGGGTGTTGAGGTTGTATTCGAACAGCCCGGTGAAGGTGCTGGCCGGGCCTTCGGCGGCGAGAGCGTCGGAGTACAGCGTGCCGCCGATCTGCGCGCCGCTTTCGTCAGCGATCTGCTTGAGCAGGCGCGCGTCCTTGATGTTTTCCATGAACACGGCTTTGACCTTGTCCTTGCGGATCTGAGTGATCAGTGCGGCGACTTCGGCAGCCGACGGTTCACGCTCGGTGGACAGGCCTTGTGGCGCGAGGAACTCAATGCCATAGGCCTGGCCCAGGTAACCGAAGGCGTCATGGGAGGTCACGATGCGGCGGTTGCCCGGTGGCAGCGCGCCGAACTTGGTCTTGGCTTCGGCGAGCAGGCGGTAGATTTCCTTCAGGTAGGCCTGGCTGTTGCGCAGGTAGTCCGTCTTGTTGGCCGGGTCGGCAGCCACCAGCGCTTTGGTGATGTTGTTCACGTAGATTTCGGCGTTGGCCAGGTTGTGCCAGGCGTGCGGGTCGGGGATGGTTTCGCCGTCTTCTTCCATGGTGTGGGAGATCACGCCTTTGCTGGCAGTGACCACGGTGGCCTTGGTTTCGGTGCTGGTCACCAGGCGGTCCAGCCAGGGCTCGAAGCCCAGGCCATTCTTGATGATGACTTTGGCCTTGAGCAACGCCTTGGCGTCGTCCGGGGTGGGTTCATAGGTGTGGGCGTCGGAATCGGGGCCGACCATGTTGCTGATCTGGATGTGATCGCCACCGATCTGGTGGGTGATGTCATCGAGAATACTGAAGCTGGTAACCACCTGGAGTTTGTCGGCGGCCTGGGCCATCGACAACGGCAGCAGCAGACTGAACAGCACGAGTAAAGCGCGCATCGGGAAACACCTCATTGGGATGTAAGAGAGGGCGGACGGCGCAGCAAGCCGTGCACCGGACCGAAAACCACAGACAGCAGGTACCCAATGCCAGCCACCAGCACGATGGCCGGGCCGCTGGGCAGTGAGTAGTAGAACGACAGCAACAAACCGAACCACACCGACAGGCATCCCAGCACCGCCGATACCGCGATCAACACCGGCAGGCGCCGGCTCCAGAAGCGTGAAGCAATGGCCGGCAACATCATCAAACCCACGACCATCAAGGCGCCGATGGCCTGGAAGCCGATCACCAGGTTCAGCACCACCAGGGTCAGGAACAACCCATGAGCCAGCGGGCCCAGGCGGCTGACGGTTTGCAGGAACAGCGGGTCGAGGGTGTCCAGCAGCAGCGGTTTGTAGATCACCGCCATGGCGATCAGGCTGAACCCGGAGACCCACAACATGCCGGTGAGGGTGGTTTCGTCCACGGCCAGGGCAGAGCCGAACAGCAGGTGAAGCAGGTCCAGGCGCTTGCCGGCGATGCCAAGGATGAGCACGCCGGCCGCGAGGGAAATGGGGTAGATGGCGGCGAGGCTGGCGTCTTCACGCAGCCCGGTGCGGCGGGTGATCCATGCCGAGAGCCCGGCCATGCCCAGGCCGGCACCGAGGCCGCCGATGGTCAGGGCGGGCAGACTGAGCCCGGCGAACCAGAAGCCCAGTGCGGCACCGGGCAGGATGCCGTGGGCCACGGCGTCGCCGATCAGGCTCATGCGGCGCAGGATCAGGAACACGCCGAGTGGCGCGGTGCTGCAGGCGAGCACCAGGCCGCCGATCAGGGCGCGGCGCATAAAGACGAAATCGAAGAACGGCATCCACAGGTGGGCGGCGAAGTGCATCAGGCCACCTGCATGTGCGGTTGCGGGCGAATCAGTTCTTTGCTTGGGCCGAACACGCAGCCGGTGCTTTTGATTTGAACCACTTGCTGGGTGTGATGGCGCACGGAGGCGAGGTCATGGCACACGATCACCACGGTGCGGCCTTGGTCGTGCCAGGCGTGTACGTGTTTCCAGCACAGGGCCTGGCCTTCTTCATCGAGGGCGGCGTGGGGCTCATCCAACAGCAATACCGGCGCTTCGGCCAGGCTCATGCGGGCGAGCAGGGCGCGTTGCAGTTCGCCACCCGATAACGCCATTAATGGGCGGTGCTCGAGGCCGCTGAGGCACCAGTCTTCCAGTACCGCTTGCAGACGCTGGTTGCGTTGCTCCGGGGTCAGCTTGGTGCCCCAGAAGCCAGCGGCCACCAGCTCTTGCAGGCTGATAGGGAACTGGCGGTCGAGGTGTTGTTGCTGGGGCAGGAACGACAAGCCACCACGGCGTGGAACATCCACGGTGACTTTCCCTGCCAGTGGTTTTTGCAGGCCGGCGATGACTTTGAGCAGGCTGCTTTTGCCGGTGCCGTTGGCGCCGATCACGCCGGTGAGGCTGCCTTTTTCCAGCGTGAGATCAATGGCGGGCGTCAGCGGTTGGCCGGGAGCGCCCCAGCGCAAAGCGGTGCAGGTGATCATGCAGAGTGTCTCGTCCAGCGGCTTTCAGCCACGGCATCGTGCGCGTGCAGGCTTTCGGCGTGGATCACTTTCAGGTGGAAGGCTTTGACGGCATCCGAGCGTTTCAAGGCGAGGTTCAGGCGGCGGGCGGCGTCTTCGCAGAACATCAGGTTCTGCCCGTTGGCCAGGGCGAAGGCTTGTTCGTCCGCACGTTTTACTGCGGTTTGCACGGCGGTGCCGAGGGCGGCCTCGACGTTGTCGATCAGGTCGGTCAGGGGCAGGTACAGCAGGGTTTCATCCAGCTGGATGGAAAGCTGCGCGCTGCTGCGCTGGCTGTGAGGTGTGGCGACGATGCCGTTGGCGCTGCCGAGCCAGGTCAGTACGTCCTCGTGTTGCAGCGGCGTGTTGGCAAAATCTTCAAGAAATTGCTGCTGAATCAACTGCCTGGCGAGCGCGGCGGAGCAAGGGCAGGTTGACGAGTAAGTAACGTCAATTTTTAGTTCCACGTGGAACATCTGGTTTTCCAGGCGCGCTTCGATGCTCACCGGATAGCCTTTCCAGCCGGCCAACGGGCTGACCAGCGCCGGCCGTTTGAGCAGCAAATCGGTGTGGATACGCAGGTAGGCGTTCTTAGATAAACCTTCATGACTCTCAAGAAAGCGCTCAAGTAGAGTATGCAGAAGCGCAGGCGTAAGGGGCTGTTGGTCGAGCATTTCCAGGGCCAGGTACAGGCGTGACATATGAATGCCACGGGCCTCACCGTCGTCCAGGCTTACGCCGGCATCGGCGGTGGCCGTCAGACGCTGGCCGTCGATGAGAATCGGCAGGGCAATGCCGCACATGCCCACCCAGTCGAGTGGCAAGGCTTGGCGTGAAGCCTGCGCGGCGATATCCGGCAGAGTCAGCGCATTCATGAGCAGGTCCATCGTTGGAAATAAAAAGACATGTTATATTATAACTATTGAGTCGACGATGATTTTTCTGCTCCAGCCTTTCTTCAGTCATATCGAGCAGGGACGCTCCTTTATTTGCGGTATATGTCATGCACAGACGTCAGCTTCTTAACCTGCTGCTGGTCAGTCCCCTGTTCACGTTGCCGTTGGGGGCCTACGCCACGCAGATCCGTAATGCACGCCTGTGGCGTTCGGACGACAAGCTACGGCTGGTGTTCGACCTCAGCGGCCCGGTGCAATACAAGACCTTTTCCCTTACATCGCCTGAACGCTTGATCATCGATTTGAGTGGCGCCGGGCTCACCGGTGATTTTTCTCAGCTGGCGTTGAAGAACAGCGGGATCACGTCGATTCGCTCCGGGCATTTCGGCAAGGGCGACACGCGGATCGTGCTGGACCTGGCCGCGCCGATGCAGCTCAACAGCTTCTTGCTGCCGCCTCAGGACGGCCAAGGCCACCGCCTGGTGCTGGACTTGACCAGCGCCACCCACGCTCCGCGCCAGATCGCCGCTGAGCCGGCGCCGCTGGCCGCTCCGGTGGATAAAGCCCACCCCAAGCGCGACATTATTGTGGTGGTCGACCCTGGCCACGGCGGCAAAGACCCCGGCGCCATCGGTTCCAAAGGCCAGCGCGAAAAAGATGTGGTGTTGTCGATCGCCCAGTTGCTGGCCAAGCGTTTGAAGCGCGAGAAGGGCTTTGACGTGAAGCTGGTGCGCAACGACGACTTCTTCGTGCCGCTGCGCAAGCGCGTGGACATTGCGCGTCAGCACAAGGCGGATATGTTTATTTCGGTACACGCCGATGCTGCACCGCGGCTCACGGCTTCGGGCGCCTCGGTCTATGCGCTGTCAGAAGGCGGAGCAACTTCGGCTACCGCGCGTTTCATGGCGCAGCGTGAAAACGGCGCGGACTTGTTGGGCGCTACCACCTTGCTCAACTTGAAAGACAAAGATCCGATGTTGGCCGGTGTGATTCTCGATATGTCGATGAACGCCACCATCGCTTCCAGCCTGCAATTGGGCAGCTCTGTATTGGGCAGCCTGCAAAGCATCACCACGCTGCACCAGAAGCGCGTGGAACAGGCAGGTTTTGCGGTGCTCAAGTCACCGGATGTGCCATCGATCCTGGTGGAAACCGGGTTTATCTCCAATACCCAGGACGCCCAGCGCCTGGTGACGGCGCGTCATCAGCAGGCTGTGGCCGATGGCCTGTTCGAAGGTCTGAAAAGTTACTTCCAGAAGAACCCACCGATGAACAGCTACATGGCCTGGGTTCAGGAGCAGAAGAACGGCCAGGTCTAACAGCCGGTGATACGGCTGCACGTGAACTTGGCGCTGGCGCCCCCTGAACTGGAGAACCGGTTGAGGGTGGTCCAGCCCACGCGACGCGTGTAGCCGACCCACGCCTCACCATCGGAAGCCAGCCCGGTAAAGAACGTCAGTTGCCCATAGCGGCTGTTGGTCTGCGCCCAATAGCGTTTGCCGATCACTTCAAACCCCCGCAAGTACGTAGTGCTGCCCGCCGTCGCCACGCTGTAGGCATTCCCCAATGGGTCCACACACGCCAGCAGGTTGGCGCTGCGCGTGCAGTTGGCCAACAGGCTCGGTGGCTGGGCGCAGGCCGATCCTGCCGCTGCCAATAACAGGGCGCACACCAGGTATTTCATAGGTTTTCTCAGGGGCAGAGGGTGGTCAAGCATTGCGCCCTTCGTCGCGACGAGCAAGGGGGATTGGCTTATTTGTATTGTTATACTATAACATTAAAAAACAGCCTGACCCGTGAACCGCTTCCCATGACTGAACAAGACCTCCTGGCCCAACCCGCCGCCGACTATATGAATGAAGCCCAGCAAGGCTTCTTCCGAGAGCTGCTGTTGGCCCAGCGCAATGAGCTGCAAGTGCGTATCGACGCCGAGTTTCTCGTCCTGCGTGAGCAAGAAACCAACAGCGACCCGGTTGACGTAGGCAGCGCCGAAGAACAGCGCCAGTGGCAACTGCGCCTGCTCGAGCGGGAAAAGAAGCTGTTGGACAAGATCGACGACGCCCTCGAACTGCTGGCGCGCGGCGAATACGGCTGGTGCCGTGAAACCGGCGAGCCCATCGGCCTACAGCGCCTGCTGCTGCGTCCTACCGCCACCTTGTGTATCGAAGCCAAAGAACGTGAAGAGCTGCGCGAACGCCACAAACGGGCGATTTGACCGGCCACCCCTGATGAGGACCACCTGATGACCAACCGCCTTCCCGTTACCGTGTTATCCGGCTTTCTCGGCGCCGGCAAAAGCACGCTGCTCAACTATGTCCTGCGCAACCGCGAAAACCTGCGGGTGGCGGTGATCGTCAATGACATGAGCGAGATCAACATCGACGGCAGCGAGGTACAGCGCGACGTCACCCTCAACCGCGCCGAAGAAAAGCTGGTGGAGATGAGCAACGGCTGCATCTGCTGCACCTTGCGTGAAGACTTGCTGGAAGAAGTCGGAAAACTCGCCAAGGAAGGTCGGTTCGATTACCTGTTGATCGAATCCACCGGCATCTCCGAGCCTTTACCCGTGGCCGAGACATTTACCTTTCGCGACGAAAACGAGCAGAGCCTGGCCGACATTGCCCGCCTGGACACCATGGTCACGGTGGTCGACGGCATGAACTTCCTGCTCGACTACCAGGCCGCCGAAAGCCTGGCCTCACGGGGTGAAACCCTGGGGGAGGACGACGAACGTTCCATCACCGACCTGCTGATCGAGCAGATCGAATTTGCTGACGTCATCCTGATCAGCAAGATCGACCTCATCAGCAGCCGCGAGCGCGAAGAGCTGATGGCGATCCTTGAACGCCTGAATGCCCAGGCCGAAATCATCCCGATGGTCATGGGTGAAGTGCCGCTGAACAAGATCCTCAACACCGGCCGCTTTGACTTCGAACGCGCCGCCCAGGCCCCGGGCTGGCTGCAGGAGTTGCGCGGTGAGCACGTGCCGGAAACCGAAGAATATGGCATCGCGTCCACCGCCTACCGCGCGCGTCGCCCCTTCCACCCACAGCGCTTCTTCGACTTCATCGACCGCCCGTGGGTGAACGGCAAATTGCTGCGCTCCAAGGGCTTTTTCTGGCTGGCCAGCAAGCATCGGGACGCGGGCAGCTGGTCCCAGGCCGGTGGCTTGATGCGCCATGGTTTTGCCGGGCGTTGGTGGCGTTTTGTGCCAAAAAGCCAGTGGCCCCAAGACGAAGAAAGCATCGCGGCCATCATGGGCAACTGGCAGTTGAGCACCGGTGACTGCCGCCAGGAGCTGGTGTTTATCGGGCAAAACATCGACTTCGACCAAATGCGCGCAGAGCTGGATGCCTGCCTGCTCAACGATGAAGAAATGGCGCTGGGCGTCGAAGGCTGGCGCTTGCTGGCTGACCCTTTTGGCCCTTGGTATGAGGAGGCTGCCGCCTGATGCTTGCCCCGGTTATCCCCCTGCGCCCCGTGATCCGCCAGAGCCACGGCGAAACGCCGCTGGCCCTGTCCGATATTCTGGAAGACGGCGTCAACCTGGCCGTGTGGCAGCGCCAGTTGCCCCTGCATATCGCCGAATTCGGGGCGTTGCTGGTGGCGCTGAACGAGCCTTTGGCCGAATCCCTCGTGATTGAGCTCAACAACGAGGACGCAGTGCCGAACCTGCAAGGTTTGGCGTCCAGTTGCCGCGATCTGGAAGGCTACGAAGGCTTCATCGCCGATGTCTCCTGGTTGGTCAGTGCCTTCGCCTGTTTGCTCGGCGCCAAGCGCATTGGCGTGCGTCTGAGGTTGCTGGACAAGGCCATGTGCCCGCGTTTTCACGTCGACCACGTGCCGGTGCGCCTGATCACCACCTATGCCGGCATCGGCAGCCAGTGGTTGCGCGAAGGCGTGATGGACCGCCGCCAGCTCAGCCAGCCCGACGCCGAGCCCACTGACCGTATCGAGCAGATCCACTGCGGTGAAGTGGCCTTGCTCAAGGGCACCAAATGGCATGGTAATGAAGGCCATGGCTTGATCCATCGCTCACCGGCGCTGAAGGCCGATGAGCGTCGTTTGATCCTGACACTGGATTGGCTGGCATAACCGCGTAGGATCAAACGCTCTACACGGCCTGAATGACACCTTTCATGTTGCAGAACATTCCCACCCACGTGATTGCCGGGCCTTTGGGCGCCGGCAAGACCAGCCTGATCAAGCACCTGCTCGCCCAACGCCCGGCCAACGAGCGCTGGGCGGTGTTGATCAACGAGTTCGGGCAGATCGGCCTGGACGCGGCCTTGCTCACCCAGGATGACGACGGCATCGCCTTGGGCGAAGTGCCGGGCGGCTGTCTGTGTTGTGTGAATGGTGCGCCGTTCCAGGTAGGCCTGGGCCGCTTGCTGCGTAAGGCCAAGCCGGATCGGCTGTTTATAGAGCCCTCTGGTCTGGGCCATCCGGCACAGTTGCTCAAGCAATTGCGCGAAGCGCCGTGGCAAAACGTGCTTGCGGTTCAGCCCTGCGTGCTGGTGCTGGATGCCCAGGCGCTGGCGGCGGACAAACCCTTGCCCGAATCGCAGCGTGAGGCGCTGGCCAGTGCCGGCTTGCTGGTGTTGAACAAAGAGGAGTCGCTGGATGGCGAGCAACGCCTGGCCATCGAACGGCAGCTACCCGAAAAACCGCTGTATTGGGCCCGCCAGGCGCAATTGCCGCTGGAGCACTTGCCCGGCCTGCACGCCAAGGCCAGCGCGGCCGTGGATAACTTCGAAGCACCTCAAGGCTTGGCCCAGATGCCAGCTCTCTGGAGCGACCCGGCGCTGCCCATCTGCTTGAGCCAGGCCCAAGAGGGCGGCTGGAGCATCGGCTGGCGTTGGCACCCAAGCCAGCAATTTGATGTTCAACACCTGCATCGCTGGCTTACCAGCCTTGAGTGGCGCCGCGCCAAACTGGTTATCCACAGCGTGGACGGCTGGCTCAGCGCCAACGCTGTGGATAACAGCCCGCTCGCCTGGCAGCCCAGCGAGTGGCGGCGTGATTCGCGTATCGAATTGATCTTCAGCGCGCCACAGGACGTGGCGGCGCTACAGGCTGCGGTTGCTGCTTGCCGTCAGTGACGGTTCTTGGTGGCGTGGTCCTGGCGCCACTGGCTCAGCTCGATGACTTCGGCGCTGGGCAGCGGCGTCTTGATTTCGAACGGGTAGGGTGCCAGTTCGATTTGAGCGCTGTGGGCGCCGAATTGGGTGATGGTCCCTGGATGGCGGGCTTCGCCGGTCACTGTGAACTCGAAATTGTAGATGCGTGCCAGGCGCCGCCGACCGTTGGCATCCTTCACAAAACCGATGCGCTTGAGCGCCACGGCACCGTCGAGCAGTTCGATGTCGAGCTTGGCGCAATGCTGCTTGACCCGCTCCAGCGCCCGCTCACGCAGGCCGTGGTTGTGCCAGACCCAGGCAGCGCCGGTCGCCAGCAGCATCAACACGAAGATATTTCCCAGGGTCAGCATGCGAAAAACTCCAACAAAGTGAGAGCAGCTTAACTGTGTCGCCGGTCTGTCGTACAGGCTGCGTTTAGTCGCATACTGCGCGGCCAGAATTTCAATGGCTTTACGGAAATCTCCCGCATGAAACGCACACCTCATCTGCTTGCGATCCAGTCTCATGTGGTCTTTGGCCACGCCGGAAACAGCGCTGCCGTATTCCCAATGCAACGGGTCGGGGTGAACGTCTGGCCGCTGAACACGGTGCAATTCTCCAACCATACCCAGTATGGCCAGTGGGCGGGCGAAGTGCTGGCGCCGCAGCAAATTCCGGCGCTGGTCGAAGGCATTGCGGCCATCGGCGAGCTGGGCAACTGCGACGCCGTACTGTCCGGCTACCTGGGCAGCGCAGACCAGGGGCGGGCGATTCTCAGCGGTGTGGCGCGCATCAAGGCGATCAACCCCAAGGCGCTGTACCTGTGCGACCCGGTGATGGGCCATCCGGAAAAAGGCTGCATCGTGCCGCAGGAAGTCAGCGATTTCCTGCTGGACGAAGCAGCGGCCATGGCCGATTTCCTGTGCCCTAACCAGCTGGAGCTCGACAGCTTTGCCGGTCGCAAGCCGCAATCGCTGTTCGATTGCCTGGCCATGGCCAAGGCGTTGCTGGCACGCGGGCCCAAAGCGGTGCTGGTCAAGCACCTGGATTACCCAGGCAAGTTGCCCGAAGGTTTTGAGATGTTGCTGGTGACCGCCGAAGGCAGTTGGCATTTGCGTCGGCCGCTGTTGGCGTTCCCGCGCCAGCCGGTGGGCGTGGGCGACCTGACCTCGGGGCTGTTCCTGGCGCGGGTGCTGCTGGGCGACAGCCTGTTGGCCGCCTTCGAGTTCACCGCAGCAGCAGTGCATGAAGTGCTGCTGGAAACCCAGGCGTGCGCCAGTTACGAGCTGGAGCTGGTACGCGCCCAGGACCGTATCGCCCATCCCCGCGTACGGTTTGAAGCAACGCCCATCGAGCTGTAGGAGTATTCCTGATTGAGCGAGGCAAAGGGCGTCCGGTAGTATCGGCCGCCTCTTTGTCCCCTGTGCTAATCAAGGAAGACCGATGCCAGCCGTATTCCCATCGCCACGGGCGCTCACCGCCCTGGCCCTGACGTCATTGCTCACAGGCTGCAGCGTCAACGGTGCCTACACCGACTCGACGGCACCCGATGCCGCCAAGTTGCGCTTTGTCTCCAACACCTCGAACAGCACCCTCGACATCTACGACGCCCAGCATTGCCAGGGCCGCAACACTGGCATGCTCAACAACTTCCTGCTGGTCGATACCAAGCGGCGTGTCGACATGATCGTCCCTCCGCCCGCCAAGGCCAGGGGCCTGTTGGAGGTCAAGCTGGAGCCGGGTAAAGACGTCATGTTGATGATCAACACCAACGGCGGCAGCTACGTCTGTGGCAAGGCCGTGAGCTTCACGCCCAAGGCGGGGCAAGAGTATGAAGTGACCTTCGATATGCGAGGCGGCAGCTGCACCACGCTGCTGCAGCGCCTGACCCGTTTTGACGGCAAGGACCAGCGCATTCCGCTGCCTATTTTTGATAAAGGGATGATGGCGTGCACGGGCCAAAGTCCGATCTTCGGCAAGTCGATCCCAGAAACCCCCAAGCGCGCGGCCCTGATCAACACGATCACGTCCACCAACCTGCAACTGATCACGCTGATGGAGCCCGACACTCAGGGGCGCCTGCAAGCGTCCCTGGACGAGATCGACGGTGTGATCGCCAAGCGCAAGGCGCAACTGGGTACGTTTACCCCGCCTGAAGCCTATTGGACGCAATACCGTCAAAACTATGTCTTGTTCAGCCAGGAAATGGCCGGCCGCAAGGCGCGCACGCTGGCGCTTTACGAGCAGGTGTATCGGCTACGCCTGAGTGGCACCGAAGACGCTGTGCTGGAACAGTGGATGAACCCCACGGACCGCGCTGTCACCGAACGCGTCAAGGCGAACGACAAATTCATGGAGCGCTATTACCAGGACACCGACAAGTCGATGATGGTCGAGGCCCTTAACCTTCACATGGAGCGCATGGCCGAATTGGACCAGCGCTTCGACGTGTGCGCGCACTACGACCAGTGCTGGCGCTATTGAGGGCGGACGCAGGGGCGAGCCCCTGCGCAAAGGCTTACGGCGCGTCGTCCTTGATTTCCTGGTAACGCTTCTCCAATTCCTGGCGAATCTGCCGACGCTGCTGGGCCTGTACGAAACGGCGCTTGTCTTCGCTGTTCTGCGGCTGCAGCGGCGGGACGGCGGCGGGTTTGCGCTGGTCGTCCACGGCCACCATGGTGAAGAAGCAGCTGTTGGTGTGGCGCACCGAGCGTTCGCGGATGTTCTCGGTCACCACCTTGATGCCCACCTCCATCGAGGTGTTGCCGGTGTAGTTGACCGACGCCAGGAAGGTCACCAGTTCGCCGACATGGATCGGCTCGCGAAAAATCACCTGGTCTACCGACAGCGTCACCACATAGCGACCGGCATAACGGCTGGCGCAGGCGTAAGCCACTTCGTCGAGGTACTTGAGCAAGGTGCCGCCGTGGACATTGCCTGAGAAGTTGGCCATATCAGGGGTCATCAGTACCGTCATCGACAGCTGGGCGTTTCCGGGTTCCATAGCACACTCACGGGTTGTAGGCATTGGTTGGGGGGCACCTCTGCGGGTGCTGGAATCTTTGCAGAGCCATCCATAACCGGACGCCGGTGGGCGGCTTGTCGTCACGCCTGCACCGTTCTGTTTCCATATATTGCACCGGCTTTCTGCTGGAAGTCGCGGTGTTAACCTTCAAAAGCCCGTCTCAGGGCATTTCTTACGATTTAGGCCGACTTTTCCTTCCGCGCAATGCGATTGTTCAACGGCGCGCGCGGAAGTGGGAAAAGCGCCAGTACCCTCAAGGAGCCCCTCGCCATGCACGCCATCAGCTTTATCCAGGACTTGGCTGTGATCATGCTGGTGGCAGGGGTGGTCACCATCCTGTTCCACCGCCTCAAGCAGCCGGTGGTGCTGGGCTACATCGTCGCCGGCTTCATCATCGGCCCTCACACCCCGCCGTTCGGCCTGATCCACGACGAAGACACCATCAAGACCCTGGCCGAACTGGGCGTGATCTTCCTGATGTTCTGCCTGGGCCTGGAGTTCAGCCTGCGCAAGCTGTTCAAGGTGGGCGCCACGGCGTTCATCGCAGCGTTCCTCGAGATCATCCTGATGATTTGGATCGGCTACGAGATCGGCCGCTGGTTCGACTGGAACACCATGGACTCACTGTTCCTTGGCGCGATCCTGGCGATCTCTTCCACCACCATCATCGTCAAGGCGCTCAACGACCTGAAGATGAAGAACCAGCGTTTCGCCCAGCTGATATTCGGCGTGCTGATCGTGGAGGACATCCTCGGCATCGGCATCATCGCCTTGCTGTCGAGCATTGCCGTCAGTGGCACGGTCAGCTCCGGCGAGGTGTTCTCCACGGTCGGCAAGCTGTCGCTGTTCATGATCGTCGCCCTGGTCATTGGCATTTTGCTGGTGCCGCGCCTCTTGGCTTATGTGGCCAAGTTCGAAAGCAATGAGATGTTGCTGATCACCGTACTGGGCCTGTGTTTCGGCTTCTGTCTGTTGGTGGTGAAGCTGGAATACAGCATGGTGCTGGGCGCGTTCCTGATCGGTGCGATCATGGCCGAATCCCGCCAGCTGATTAAGATCGAGCGCCTGATCGAGCCGGTTCGCGACATGTTCAGCGCCATCTTCTTTGTGGCCATTGGCTTGATGATCGACCCACAGATCCTGCTGCAATACGCCTGGCCAATCGCGGTGATCACCGTGGCGGTGGTGCTCGGCAAGATGTTGTCCTGCGGGTTGGGGGCGTTTATCGCCGGTAATGACGGGCGTACCTCACTGCGGGTGGGCATGGGGCTGTCACAGATTGGCGAGTTTTCCTTCATCATCGCCGCGCTGGGCATGACCCTGCAGGTGACCAGTGATTTCCTTTACCCGGTCGCGGTGGCGGTTTCGGCAATTACCACACTGCTGACGCCGTACCTGATTCGCGGCGCCGACCCCTTGTCATTGAAGATTGCGGCGGTGATGCCCAAGCGCATGAGCCGGGTGTTTGGCCTGTATGGCGAATGGCTGCGCAGCATTCAGCCCCAAGGCGAGGGCGCGATGCTGGCCTCGATGATCCGCAAGATCATCCTGCAAGTGGGGGTGAACCTGGCGTTGGTGGTGGCGATCTTCTTCGCCGGCAGCTTTTTCGCGGCGCGTATCGGTGGGTATCTGGAGGGCTGGATCAGCGATCCGAGCTGGCAGAAGGCGTTGATCTGGGGCGGTGCGTTGCTGTTGTCGCTGCCGTTCCTGATTGCGGCGTACCGCAAGCTCAAGGCGCTGTCGATGCTGCTGGCAGAGATGAGCGTGAAGCCGGAAATGGCCGGGCGCCATACCCAGCGTGTGCGGCGGGTGATCGCGGAGCTGATCCCCCTCCTGTCGCTGCTGGTGATCTTCCTGCTATTGGCTGCGTTGTCGGCCAGTATCCTGCCGACCAACAAGCTGCTGGTGCTGATCGCCGTGGTCACGGCAGCGGTGGCGGCGGTGCTCTGGCGCTGGTTTATCCGGGTGCATACGCGGATGCAGGTCGCTTTGCTGGAGACGCTGGATAACCACAAGGACACGCCAGAGCACTAATCATTGTAGGAGCCGGCTTGCCGGCGATAGCGTTCTTGATGACGCCATCGCTGGCAAGCCAGCTCCTACAAAAGCCCAATCAACCGCGATCAGCTTTCCAGCCAGACGTCCCGCGCCCAGTGCCACACCGATTCCCAGGTTTCCTCGGTAACGATTTCTTCCTCGCCAGACCACAGCACCACGGTGCCGTCTTCTTCGACGCAGTAGTAGTCATCGCCGTCCTGGCAGATCGGGATCAGGCTGCGGTCGACACCGGCGTCCCAGGCGTTGGCGGCAACGTCCGGCAGGTAGGTGTGGGATTGCGGGTCGGTGACGGTCACCGGCTCCAGGCTGCCGTACACCACGTCGCTGACGGTCAGCAGGAATTCACGGAAGACAAACGGGATGTCGATGAACAGTTGTTCCTCGATTTCCACCAGCAGGTCTTCGTCAGGCAGTTCCAGAGGAACCGGGACCGGTTCGTTGGCTTCACGCAATTGTTCGATGATTTCTTCCACGGCCGGGATCCTCTTGCTAGATGGCGCGGTTTATAGGGGCGTTTTATACAGTAGCTCGCTATAAGTGCAACCGTGAAATAGAAAACCCCGGAACATGTCCGGGGTTTTTATTACCGCTTGCTCAAGCGTGCGGGTATCAGCCGTTCTGGCGGATACCGGCGACCAGCCAAGGCTGGTTCTCGCCTTGTGGGCGTTCCATGTTCCAGCTTTCGCTGAACACTTCGCCCTGGTCGAAACGCGAGGTCTTCGACACACCGCTGAAGGTCAGGGTGGCGATGGTCTTGTCGGCGCGATCGTCCACGCCTTCGAGCTGTACGCGCAGGTCGTCGATGTAGGTCGACTGGAAGCCGTCGCCCAGGTCAGCGCGTTCGCGCTTGAGGAACTCCAGCAGTTGCGGGGTCACGAACTCGGCGATCTTGTCCATTTCGTTGGCGTCCCAGTGCTGTTGCAGGGACTGGAAGTGGTTGCGGGCCGCTTCGACAAAACGCTCTTCGTTGAACCAGGCCGGTGCGTTGATCACCGGGCGTGCAGCCGCAGGGGCTGCCGAACCACCGAAGATCGAGCCCATGGCAGGCTTTTGCTCGAACACTTCACGCTGCATCGGCGCGCCGGCTGGAGCCAGGTGCTCCTGCTGCTTGCGGCGACGGGCGGCGATAAAGCGGAAGATCACAAAGGCGATGACCGCCATGATCAGGATGTCGAAGATCTGCATGCCCTGGAACCCGCCGCCCATGAACATGGACGCGAGCAGGCCACCGGCCGCGATACCGGCCAGAGGGCCCAACCAGCGCGAAGCACCGCCAGCCTTGGCAGCGGCGCCAGCAGCACCGGCTGCGCCGGCGGTAGCGGCTGCACCGCCCATGCCACCGGCAGATGGAGCCATTTGGCTGGTCTGGTGAGTCGGTGCCGAGCCCATGCTTTTGCCGCCACCGAAGCGTTTGGCGTTGGCGTCGAGGCTCATCGTCAGGCCGATGCACAACGCCATGGCGATGCTAAGAAAACGTTTCATAAAGGGAATTCCCATTTGTGGATTGCACGCGCGCCATGTTGCACAGGTGCAGTGACAGTGGCTAGCGGCAGAGTGTTTCGGGCTTTTGCGTAAGACCGATTCCGAAGGGTCTGTAGGACTAGTTACAGATATTGGTCCGAGCGGGGGAAAAACAAGGGCGCAACGCTGAGCCCTGTAGGAGCCGGGGGGGGGGGGGGGGGGGGGGGGGGTGGGGGGGGGGGGGGGGGGGGGGGGGAGGGGGGGGGGGGGGGGGGGGGGGGGGGGG
>NZ_JBWKRS010000015.1:19787-75342 GCF_059419385.1 Pseudomonas sp. GW821-FHT05H12
TAATGATACGGCGACCACCGCGATCTACACACGCGAAGTCGTCGGCAGCGTCAGATGTGTATAAGAGACAGGGCGCCATCGCCGGCAAGCCGGCTCCTACAGAGGATCTCAGATCGCTTCGAGCTTCGCGTAACCCATCATCAGCCACTTGCTGCCTTCGGCGAAATTCACCTGCACCCGCGCCTGGGCACCCGCGCCTTCGAAATTGAGGATCACGCCTTCACCGAACACCGAATGCCTGACCTGCTGGCCGAGGCTGAACTGGGTCTCCGGAATCTCGGAGCCGGCGAACAGCGTGCTGGCGCTCTGTTGCTGGCCACCGCCGAACGGGCGGCTGACGCTGTTCGACAAACGCACTTCCTGGATCAGCCCCTTTGGCACTTCGCGTACGAAGCGCGACACCTTGTTGTAGGTCTCGCTGCCATACAAGCGTCGGGTCTCGGCGTAGGTCATCACCAGGTTCTGCATGGCGCGGGTGATGCCCACGTAGGCCAGGCGGCGTTCTTCCTCTAGGCGGCCGGGCTCTTCCAGGCTCATCTTGTGGGGGAACAGGCCTTCTTCCATGCCCACCAGGAACACGTAGGGGAACTCCAGGCCCTTGGCACTGTGCAAGGTCATCAGCTGGATGCTGTCTTCATGCTCGTCGGCCTGGGTATCACCGGCCTCCAGCGATGCATGGCCGAGGAACGCGGCGAGCGGGGTCAGCTCTTCATCTTCCTCGGTGTTCTCGAACGCGCGGGCGGCGCTGACCAGTTCCTCAAGGTTTTCTACCCGGGCCTGGCCTTTCTCGCCTTTTTCCGCTTCGTGATAGGCGATCAGGCCGGACTGTTCGATCACCGTCTGGGTCATCAGGTGCAGGGGCATTTCCGCGCACTTGGCCGCCAGGTTCTCGATCAGCTCGACAAACACACCCAGCGCACCCGCCGCACGGCCGGTCAGGCCTTTGTTGGCGATGAGCAAACGCATGGATTCCCACATCGACACGTCGGCGTGGCGTGCGTGGTCGCGGATCGCTTCAACGGTCTTTTCACCGATGCCACGGGCCGGGATGTTGATCACCCGTTCCAGCGCCGCATCGTTGCCACGGCCTTCCAGCAAACGCAGGTAGGCCATGGCGTTCTTGATTTCAGCGCGTTCGAAGAAGCGCTGGCCGCCATAGATGCGGTACGGAATGCGCTCACGCAGCAAGGCTTCTTCCAGCACCCGCGACTGGGCGTTGGAGCGGTACAGGATTGCGATATCGCTGCGTGCCAGGCCGGTTTTCAGGGCGCTCTCGATGGTTTCCACCACGTAGCGCGCTTCATCGTGCTCGTTGAAGGCCGCGTACAGGTTGATCGCTTCGCCTTCGCCGCCGTCGGTCCACAGCTCTTTGCCCAGGCGCCCGGTGTTGTTGGCGATCAAGGCGTTGGCGGCCTTGAGGATGCCTGCGGTGGAGCGGTAGTTCTGCTCCAGGCGAATGGTCTCGGCGTCCGGGAAATCTTCGGAATATTGGTAGATGTTCTCGATTTTCGCGCCACGCCAGCCGTAGATCGACTGGTCGTCGTCGCCCACCACCATCAGGCTGTCGCCGCCTTTGGCCAGCAGGCGCAACCAGGCGTACTGCACGGCGTTGGTGTCCTGGAACTCGTCCACCAGGATGTGGCGGAAGCGTTTCTGGTAGTGCGCCAGCAAACCCGGATTGTCGCGCCACAGGTCGAGGGCGCGCAGCAGCAGCTCGGAGAAGTCGATCACACCGGCGCGCACGCAGGCGGCTTCATACGCCTCATAAATGCTGCGCATGGTGGCCAGAAACAGATCGCCGCTGGCCTGGATATGCTGCGGGCGCAGGCCTTCGTCTTTCTGGCCGTTGATAAACCATTGCGCCTGACGCGCCGGCCAGCGCTGTTCATCCAGGCCCAGCTCACGGATGACGCGCTTGACCAGGCGTTGCTGGTCGTCGCTGTCGAGAATCTGGAAGGTCTGGGCCAGGCCCGCCTCCTGCCAGTGCGCCCGCAATAGGCGATGCGCCAGGCCGTGGAAGGTGCCCACCCACATGCCGGCCGGGCTGATGCCCATTAACTGCTCGATGCGGTGGCGCATCTCGGCAGCGGCCTTGTTGGTGAACGTCACCGACAGGATGGAATGCGGAGACGCGTTTTCGACCTGGATCAACCAGGCAATACGGTGCACCAGCACTCGGGTTTTACCGGAGCCAGCACCGGCCAGGACCAACTGACGGCCAACGGGGGCCGCTACGGCCTGGCGTTGGGCATCGTTGAGGGAGTTCAGCAAAAGGGAGAGATCATCGCGCATCGGCGCATTCTATGGCCCCGGGGGGAGTGGGGCAAATCCCAATGCCGGGTGGTCGATGGAAAACTGCAAGGGTGAGCGGGGCGGCTGAAACATTCTGTCGGGGGTGATGACCGGTCGGTCATGGGCCACAGCCCGCGCAGCGTCTCGCTCAAGCTGTCTGGCACCAAGGTTTGCGACGGTTTATCGTGCGTTTTTTATGACTTGGAGCAGTTTGGCCCAAGCGCGTGCTTGTGTATGCTCCGTCGACGTTTCGGGCTCACCATTATAAGAACACTGCCTATGACCCTCAGCACCGACCTGTTCGGCCCCTCGGCGGCGCCCGCGCAGGTCATCCGTAAACACTACGCCACAGAGATGGCGGTCGAGCGTACACGCCTGCTGTATCAGGGCTCGTTGCTGCCCACCTTATTGATGCTGGTCAACGGCCTGGTCTGCGCCTGGCTGTTGTGGAACCCCAAGCAATACCTGCTCGACAGCATCTGGCTGGTGTGGCTGCTCGCCCTGGTGGCCATGCGCGTGATCCAGGTGGCAGCCTTTGATTCGGCCATGCCCAGCCGCCAGGCCCAGCCCGTGTGGCGGCGCATGTTCATGCTCGGTTCGGCGGTCAGCGGCCTGACCCTGGCCACGGCAGCCATCGCCTTGGTGCCGGTGGACAGCTTCATGCAACAGGCCTGGGTATTCGGCCTGATTGGCGCCGCGACGCTCTCGGCCAGCGTGGCCTACGCCGTGAGCCTGCCCGCATTCCTGTCCTTTGCCGTTCCGTGTCTTGTACCGGCCATCCTTTACTTGTTTTGGAACGGCGCCCCGCAGCAGCAAGGCTGGGGCGTGCTCGGCCTGATCCTGCTGGCCTCATTGAGTGTGGTGGCGTGGCAGGTCAATCGCCTGATACAGCGTGGGTTGCTACGCCGTTTCCAGAACCAGGCGCTGATCGAACACCTGCAGCAGGCGCAGCAACGCAGCGAGCAACTGAACCAGGAGCTGGTGCGCGAAGTGGAACAGCGCCGTCAGGTCGAGCAGGAACTGCGTGACGCGCAAATCGGCCTGCAAGACCGCGTGGCGCAACGCAGCCAGGAACTGGACGCCGCCAGCCTCGCCCTGAACAAAAGCGAAGCGCGCCTGGCCATGGCGCTGCAAGCCAGCGAACTGGGCCTGTGGGACTGGAACCTGCAGACCGACGAAGTCCATCACACCCAGCTTAAAGAGCTGTTTGGCCTGGAGCCCGAATACGTCACGGCGATGCTCAGCCACCTCAAGCCGCGCCTGCACCCCGAAGACTTGCCATTGCTCAAGCGCGCGCTGGTGGAGCACCTCAAGGGGCGCAGCGAGGACTACCAGGTCGAATACCGCGTGCGCCACGGTGATGGCCATTGGGTATGGATCGAAGACCGTGGCCGCGCCGTAGAACGTGCGCCCAGCGGACGCGTGACGCGCATGTTGGGCACGCGTCGCGATATCAGCGCCGACAAGGCCCTGGAAGAACAGCAGCGCCTGGCGTCGACGGTGTTCGAGGCCGCCAGCGAAGGCATCGTCATCCTCGACCCCAACTACGTGCTGATCGCCGTGAACCAGGCCTTCAGCCGTGTCACCGGCTTTGATATCGACGACATGATCGGTCGCAACGTCGTCGAACTGCCCAGCAGCCGCGATGCGCGCCGCCATTTTCCGGTGATCCGCCAGGCATTGCTCAGCCATGGCACCTGGCAAGGGGAGTTGGTGGAGACCCGTAAGAACGGCGAGCTGTACCCACAATGGCTGCAGCTGAACGTGGTGCGCGATGTTCGCGGAAAAGTCAGTCATATAGTGGGCTTCTTCGCCGATCTCTCGGCCCGTCGTGAATCTGAAGAGCGCATGCGCTACCTCACCCACTATGACGAACTGACCGGCCTGGCCAACCGCTCGCTGTTTCGCGAGCGCTTGCGCGAGGCTCATGCGCGGGTGCGTCAGGGCGGGCGCAGTTTGGCATTGCTGCATATCAACCTGGACCGCTTCAAGCTGCTCAACGACAGCCTGGGCCATGAAGTGGCCGACCAATTGCTGCAGAAGATGTCCCGCCGCCTGATCAATGCGCTGCCAGAAGCCGACACGATTGCGCGCCTGTCCGGGGATGAGTTCGCGGTGTTGTTTGACGCCTATGGCAACCTGTCGAGCCTGGCGCGGGTGGCCACGCGCTTGCTGGCCAAGCTGCGGGTGCCGGTAACGGTGGAAGGGCATGAGCTGGTGGTGAGTGCATCCATGGGCGTCAGCTTGCTGCCGGATAACGCGCGGGAAATTTCTGCTTTGGTCAGCCAATCGAACATGGCCATGCAACACGCCAAGCACTTGGGCGGCAATAACTTCCAGTTCTACACCGACAGCCTGCAAGCCAGCACCCTGGAACGCTTGCAGCTGGAAAACCACCTGCGCAAGGCCATCGACGAGCGCCAGCTCACGGTGTTCTACCAACCCAAGCTGTGCCTGGCCACTGGCAAGCTGAATGCCGCCGAAGCGCTGATTCGCTGGGAGCACCCACAGTGGGGCATGGTGCCGCCGGGCGATTTCATCGGCCTGGCCGAGGAGACTGGCCTGATCGTGCCGCTGGGCGAGTTCGTGTTGCGCCAGGCCTGTTGGCAGGCGTGCGAGTGGCAGCGCCAGGGGCTGGCGCCGATCCGGGTGTCGGTGAACCTGTCGGTGCATCAATTGCGCCAGGGCAAGCTGGTGAGCCTGGTACGCCAGGTACTCGAAGAAACCGGCCTCGATCCGCAATACCTGGAGCTGGAACTGACTGAAAGCCAGTTGCTCGACAGCGTTGAGCACATCATCGCCACCTTCCAGCAGCTGCGTGACCTGGGGGTGAAGTTGGCGATTGACGACTTCGGCACGGGCTATTCGTCCCTCAGTTACCTCAAGCGCATCCCGGTGGACTACGTGAAGATCGACCAGACCTTCATCCGTGGGCTTGGCCAGGGCCGCGAAGACGCCGCGATCACCCGGGCGATCATCGCCATGGCCCATGGATTGGCGCTCAAAGTGGTGGCCGAAGGTGTGGAAGATCAGCAGCAGCTGGATTTCCTGCGCGGGGAACGCTGCGATGAAGTGCAGGGCTACCTGATCAGCCGGCCGATGCAGGCGCAAGGGCTGGCAGATTTGTTACGTAAAAATGCAGATTTTCCTTAGGGACGCAGGACGCGCCCCTGTGGCTACAAAGCCTGTGCCCTTTGAATCAGAGGGCAGCAGGGCGATTTAGTGATGCATTGGGCGGGCAAAACGGCAATTCTTGTAGTATAACTACAAGCTTGCTACATCCCTGGCGTCTGCCAATAACAAGAGTCCTGCCCTTTGAACCTGTTGCAACATATCGCCCAGTCGCGCCACCTGTTACGCAAATCGGAACTCAAGGTTGCCGATCACGTGCTGCTTGACCCTGCGGCCGTGATGCACAGTTCCATGGCCGACCTGGCCCACAGCGTGGGCATCAGTGAGCCGACCATCGTGCGCTTTTGCCGCGCCATCGGCTGCTCCGGGTTCCAGGACCTGAAACTCAAGCTGGCCCAGAGCCTGGCTGCGGGCGCGAGCTTCGGGCAATTTGCGATCCATGAAGACGACTCCGTCGCCGACTACAGCCTGAAGATCTTCGACACCACGTTGCACACCCTCATGGAAGTGCGTGAGAAGCTCGACCCGGTGGAGCTGCAAAAGGCCGTGACCGCCATGTCCCAGGCCCAGCGTGTCGAGTTCTATGGCTTCGGTGCTTCCGGCGCCGTGGCAGCCGACGCCCAGCACAAGTTCTTCCGCCTGCTGCTCACCGCAGCGGCCTACAGCGACCCGCACATGCAGGCGATGTCGGCAGTGACCTTGAAGCCTACGGATGTGGCGATCTGCATTTCGCAGTCCGGTCGCTCCAAGGACCTGCTGATCACCGCCAACCTGGTGCGTGAAAGCGGCGCTTCGCTGATCACCCTGTGCCCGAGCCAGACGCCATTGGCGGAGCTGTCCACGGTCAATCTGGCGATCGACGTGCATGAAGACACCGAAATCTACACGCCGCTGACTTCGCGCATCGCCCACCTGGTAGTGATCGACGTGCTGGCCATGGGCGTGGCCATGGCGCGCGGGCCGAGCCTGGTCAACCACCTCAAAAGCGTAAAGCGCAGCTTGCGCAGCCTGCGGTTGTCGCCCAAGTCCGTCAAAGCCCTCGACGACTGATCCGACCCCTTGCTGACTTTACACGACCCTTGTAGGAGCCCGGCTTGCCGGCGATTGCGATCTTGAGGGCGCCATCGCCGGCAAGCCGGCTCCTACAGGTTATCGGTGAGAATTCACCGAATTCATCGTCCTGTCATCCCCGCGCCGCTAAACCGTAACCCCCCAAGCCCATCCTGAACTCCCCGTACTCGCATTGGGAGATTCCAAATGGCACGTCCCTACGAAGACAGCAACAGCGCCGTAAAGACCCGTCGTCAGCAGGAAGACCAGCGCCGCATGGCGTTCCGTCGCGCAATCGAAGACCGTTGTGAAGAGCGTCAACTGCTCCAGAGCATCAGTGACTACCCGGAACTCCATTGGCAGGCACCCGTGGCTGCCCAGCGAAACGCTCAGCCAGCACGCTGATCTGCGCCCGTTCGCTGCGGATAAAGCCCAGGAACGCATGGGCCACCGGTGACAAGCGCTTGGCCTTGGCTTGCACCAGGCACCAACTGCGGTACAGCGGCAGTTCTTCCACCGGCAGCTCCTTGAGCCCGCCGGTGGCCAGCTCCATGTTGACCGCATGACGCGTCAGCAGGGCCACGCCCAGGCCTGCACAGACACATTCGCGCTGCGCCTCGGCCGAGGCCACTTCCACCGTCTGGGTGAAGTGCACGCGCTTCTCCTTGAAGTACTCCTCGCACGCCAGTCGCGTACCGGAGCCCGGCTCGCGCAGCAGCAGCGTGTAGGGTTCCAGGTCCTGCAGGCGCAACGGGCCTTGCAGGCTCAAGGGATGGTCCGGTGGCGCCACGGCGACAATCGGGTTGTTGAGGAAGGGCAGGAATTCCAGGCCCATGTCCTGGGGCACCATGGACATGATCACCAGGTCATCACGGTTGTCCGACAGCCGGCGAATCACCTGGGCGCGGTTGACCACCGTCAGGTGCAATTGCACCTCCGGATGCTGGCGCTTGAAGGCGGCAAACAAGTGCGGCACGAAGTACTTGGCACTGGACTCAATCGCCAGCTTCAACTGGCCTTGCAGCGAGCCTTGCATGTCCGAGAGCTGCATATCGAGGTTTTCCAGGCGTCCGAAGATATCGCGGCTGGCTCGCTGCAGGGCTTCGGCGGCTTCGGTCATGTAGAGCTTTTTGCCGACGTAGTCGAACAGCGGCTGGCCGATCAGCTCTTCCAGCTGGCGAATTTGTAGGCTAACGGCCGGTTGTGTGAGCGACATTTCCTCGGCGGCGCGGCTGTAGGAGCGCAAATCGCACACTTCGTTGAAGATCTGCAATTGACGCAATGTCATACGCATCAATGACTTACGCATTATTTTTGTCCTTTCGCCCTGAGCCGTCCGGCCAACTATAAGTCTTTACTTATGCACGACCCAATAATTATTGATTTTTGTTAATCCCTTGCGCGGCTTAGTGTGTGTCTCGCGACTGTCATGAAACATTTAGTCACGCGCCGACCCGGGTCTAGCGGGTTGAAGAACGCAGCAATCGGCTCAAGGGAATTTCCAAGTGATAAAAAAGATCCTGATCGCCAACCGTGGTGAAATTGCCGTACGAATCGTGCGTGCCTGCGCCGAGATGGGCATTCGCTCGGTCGCGGTCTTTTCCGACGCCGACCGCCATGCGTTGCACGTCAAACGTGCCGACGAAGCCCACAGCATTGGTGCCGAGCCCCTGGCTGGCTACCTGAACCCGCGCAAGCTGGTGAACCTGGCCGTGGAAACCGGCTGTGACGCGCTGCACCCTGGCTACGGTTTTCTCTCGGAAAACGCCGAACTGGCAGACATCTGCGCCGAACGTGGGATCAAGTTCATTGGTCCGTCCGCCGAAGTCATCCGCCGGATGGGCGACAAGACCGAAGCGCGCCGCAGCATGATCAAGGCCGGCGTACCGGTCACCCCCGGCACGGAAGGCAACGTCGCCGATATCCATGAAGCCCTGACCGAAGGCGACCGCATCGGTTACCCGGTGATGCTCAAGGCCACCTCCGGTGGCGGCGGGCGCGGTATCCGTCGTTGCAACAGCCGCGAAGAACTCGAACAAGCCTTCCCCCGCGTGATTTCCGAAGCCACCAAGGCGTTCGGTTCGGCGGAAGTGTTCCTGGAAAAATGCATCGTCAACCCCAAGCACATCGAGGCGCAGATCCTCGGTGACAGCTTTGGTAACGTGGTGCACCTGTTCGAGCGCGATTGCTCGATCCAGCGTCGTAACCAGAAGCTCATCGAAATCGCCCCAAGCCCGCAATTGACGCCGGAACAGCGCGCCTACATCGGCGACCTGTCGGTGCGCGCGGCCAAGGCCGTGGGCTACGAGAACGCCGGCACCGTGGAGTTCCTGCTCGCCGAGGGCGAGGTGTACTTCATGGAAATGAACACCCGGGTGCAGGTGGAACACACCATCACCGAGGAAATCACCGGCATCGACATCGTGCGTGAGCAGATCCGCATTGCGTCGGGGCTGCCGCTGTCGGTCAAGCAGGAAGACATCCAGCACCGGGGTTTCGCGTTGCAGTTCCGTATCAACGCTGAAGACCCGAAGAACAACTTCCTGCCGAGCTTCGGCAAGATCACCCGCTACTACGCGCCCGGCGGCCCCGGCGTGCGCACCGACACGGCGATCTATACCGGCTACACCATTCCGCCGTTTTACGACTCCATGTGCCTGAAACTGGTGGTGTGGGCGTTGACCTGGGAAGAAGCCATGGACCGCGGCCTGCGTGCCCTGGACGACATGCGCCTGCAAGGCGTGAAGACCACTGCCGCCTACTACCAGGAAATCCTGCGCAACCCGGAATTCCGCAGCGGCCAGTTCAATACAAGCTTTGTGGAAAGCCATCCTGAGCTGACCAACTACTCGATCAAGCGCAAACCCGAAGAGCTGGCCCTGGCCATCGCCGCCGCCATCGCCGCCCACGCAGGCCTGTGAGGAAAAGAATAATGAGCAAGAAAATCTTCGTAACCGACACCATCCTGCGCGACGCCCACCAATCGTTGCTCGCGACCCGCATGCGCACCGACGACATGCTGCCGATCTGCGACAAGCTCGACAAAGTCGGCTACTGGTCCCTGGAAGTCTGGGGCGGCGCGACCTTCGACGCCTGCGTGCGCTTCCTGAAAGAAGACCCGTGGGAGCGCCTGCGCAAACTGCGCGCGGCGTTGCCCAACACCCGCCTGCAAATGCTGCTGCGTGGCCAGAACCTGCTGGGCTACCGCCACTACAGCGACGACGTGGTCAAAGCCTTCGTCGCCAAGGCTGCCGTGAATGGCATCGACGTGTTCCGCATCTTTGACGCGATGAATGACGTGCGTAACCTGCGCGTGGCCATCGAAGCCGTGAAGGCTGCCGGCAAACATGCCCAGGGCACCATCGCCTACACTACGAGCCCGGTGCATACCGTCGAAGCATTCGTAGCCCAGGCCAAGCAACTGGAATCCATGGGTTGCGACTCCATCGCGATCAAGGACATGGCCGGCCTGCTGACCCCGTACGCCACAGGCGAGCTGGTCAAGGCGCTGAAAGCCGAGCAGACCCTGCCGATTTTCATCCACTCCCATGACACCGCTGGCCTGGCCGCGATGTGCCAGCTCAAGGCTATTGAAAACGGTGCCGACCACATCGACACCGCCATCTCCAGCTTCGCCTGGGGCACCAGCCACCCGGGCACCGAGTCGATGGTCGCCGCCCTCAAAGGCAGCGAATTCGACACCGGTCTCGACCTGGAGCTGCTGCAAGAGATCGGCCTGTACTTCTACGCCGTGCGCAAGAAGTACCACCAGTTCGAAAGCGAATTCACCGCGGTCGACACCCGCGTGCAAGTCAATCAGGTGCCGGGCGGGATGATTTCCAACCTGGCCAACCAGCTCAAAGAGCAGGGCGCACTGAACCGCATGAGCGAAGTGCTGGCCGAGATCCCGCGTGTGCGTGAAGACCTCGGCTTCCCGCCGCTGGTGACCCCGACCTCGCAGATCGTCGGCACCCAGGCGTTCTTCAACGTGTTGGCCGGCGAGCGCTACAAGACCATCACCAACGAAGTGAAGCTGTACCTGCAAGGTGGCTACGGCAAGGCGCCGGGCACCGTGAACGAGAAGCTGCGTCGCCAGGCCATCGGCAGCGAAGAGGTGATCGACGTGCGCCCGGCTGACCTGCTCAAGCCGGAAATGACCAAGCTGCGCGGCGAAATCGGCGCGTTGGCCAAGTCCGAAGAAGACGTGCTGACCTACGCCATGTTCCCGGACATCGGCCGTAAGTTCCTCGAGGAACGCGATGCCGGCACCCTGGCGCCAGAAGTGCTGTTGCCGATCCCTGAAGCCGGCGGCGTGGCTCGCCCGGGTGGCGAAGGCGTACCGACCGAGTTCGTCATCGACGTGCACGGTGAAAGCTACCGCGTGGACATCACCGGTGTTGGCGTGAAAGCCGAAGGCAAGCGTCACTTCTACCTGTCCATCGACGGCATGCCCGAAGAAGTGGTGTTCGAACCGCTCAACGAGTTCGTCAGCAGCGGCGGCAGCAAGCGCAAGCACGCCACTGCGCCGGGTCACGTCAGCACGGCGATGCCGGGCAATATCGTCGACGTGCTGGTCAAGGAAGGTGACGTGGTCAAGGCCGGCCAGGCCGTGCTGATCACCGAAGCCATGAAGATGGAGACCGAAGTGCAGGCGGCCATCGCCGGCAAGGTCACCGCCGTTCATGTGGCCAAGGGCGACCGGGTCAACCCGGGTGAAATCCTGATTGAAATCGAAGGCTGATCCAGCCTTCGACACTACCGCTTAATCCTCGGGGGGGCAGGTGCCCCCCTTTTTTTTCGCCTGGGATTTGAGGGTCAGAACCGCATGCGCCACTGCCCGGTCAGGCTCTGGCTGCTGCTGTGGGTGCCGGACTCGCTGGCGTAGGCAAGGCCGACGCTGTGGTTGTTCGTCAGGGCCAGGTCCAACCCCGCCTGCAGGTTGAGGCTGTTGCGGTCCAGGGACGTACCCTGGACGGTGAAGTCGCCAATGGCGCCGCCGCCATATCGGAAGGATTGGCGTACCTGGCTGTCCACGTCGCCATACAGGTGTTTCCAGCCGGTGCTCAAATGCGGCGTGAGGATCATCTGGTTATCGAACCGGTACGACTTCGCCAGGCGCAGGCCGAGGGTGCTGTTGAAGTTCTGTTGGGTTTGGGCGCGGACATTCAGCGCCGTCAACCCGCCGTGCTCCTGGAAGCCGTCGCGTTGATAGCGCTGGTAGCCCAGGCCGGCAAACGGTTCAAGGCTGAAGTCCCCGCGGCCCAGCTGATAGCCGAATTCGGCGAAGGCCGTCTGGCTTGTCGCGTCGTAATTGCCTTTGAGCGAGTTCTTGTAGCCCAGGATCTCGACAGCACGTTTGTTCTGCCCGGTATGGTTGCTGTAGATCGCGCCAAGGCGTACGGCCAGCGGGCCGTCCTGGCGTACGGCGTAGGCGCCGAGGTGCCAGCTGTCCAGTTCGGCGGCGAAGCGTTTGGCGTCCAGGCGGTGGGTGGACTTTGCGCCCAGCAGGCCGACCCGCCAGGCATGGTCCAATGCCCAATCCGCACCCAACAGCAGGCCTTGTGTGCCCTGTTTCAAGCCAGCACTGTCGCGCTGTCCGTCGAGGCGGCCTTCATTGCCGAGGTTTTTTACCCAGAAGTGGCCATCGTCGTCCGTCGGCAATTCGCGCAGGGTGGTGAGCAAGCGGTGGCTCAGTTGTTGTGTGGTGTTTTGGGTGGCAGCGGCCAGGTTGGCATGTTGGCTGCCCGCCAGTTGCTCCAGGGCTGCGCCATAGGCACCCGGTTGTCTCTTGAGCGCATCGTCCAACTTTTGCAGGGCCTTGAGCTGTTCGGAGGTCAGTTGGCCTGACTCCAGCAGGCGAATCAGCGCCGGGTCGAGCACCTGGGCCACCTGCAAACCATTGTGGGTGGTGGCCTGCCGGGCAAGGTAGTTGTCCAAAGGCGCTGCTGGCTCTTCAGGCGGGGAGTACCACTCATCAAGCGCGTCATACGGTTGGATCGAGTACGGCAGGTATTCGATATCACCACGGGCATACGCCAGTTGAAAACCGACAGCAGCCACAAGGCTGATGATGAATGCTGATCTACGGGGTATATGGGGCATGAATTCCCGACCTCTGTTGAATGAGGTCGGGAATTTAGCGGGGTGGCGGGGGGATAACTGTCAGGTCATCGACCCCTGGTTTGCAGGAGTCGTCTCTCGTGCGCAGCGATTAAAAACTCATCTGCCATTGTCCGATCACGGCGTGGTTGCGGCTGTTGCTGCCAATCTCGCCGTTGTAGCCCAGGCCCAGGGTATGGCGGGCCGACAAGCCGACGTCCAGGCCTGCTTCCAGCAGCAGGCTGTCGCGGTCCAGGGCGCTGCCTTCGACATTGAACGCGGTGCCGCCCGCGAGAAAGGCTTGGCGTGTGTTGCTGTCGACATCGCCGTAGGTGTGCTTCCAGCCAGCGCTGACCCGTGGGGTGAGGCTGATGCCGTTTTCTAACTGGCTCAGGTGTGCCAGGCGCAGGCCCAGGGTGCTGTTGACGTTGTCCTGGGTCTGGCCGTCGACATGCAGCGCGGCGGCGCCGCCTTTTTCGTTGTAGCTGTTGCGGTGGTAACGCTGGTAGCCGAGGTTGGCGAACGGTTCGGCGCTCAAGCGCCCGCTGCCCATGGCGTAACCCAGTTCGGCAAAGGCTTGTTGGCTGTTGGCGTCGTAGTCGCCTTTGGGTTTGTCGCTGAACCCATTGAAGGCGACTGTGCGTTTGCTGTCACCCTGGTGCCCGCTGTAGGCCGCGCCCAGGCGCAAGGCCAAGGGGCCGCTCTGGCGCAGGGCGTAGACGCCGGCGTGCCAGCTGTCGACACTGCCGTCGACGCCGGTGGTGTCCAGGTCGGTCTTGGAGTAGCCGCCCAGCACACCCAGGCGCCAGTCGCTGTCGAGTGCCCAGTCGGCGCCGAGAACGCTGCCTTTGGTGCGTTGGGTCAGCCCGCTGTTGCCGTGCTCGCCGTCCAGCTTGCCGTAGCTGCCGATGCCTTGCAGCCACAGGCGGCCGCGGGCGTTCGGGTCGTTGAGGTTACGCGCCGCAGCGGGTACACCGGTGGCCGCCAGTACGGGGGTGTCGCGGCTGTCGAGCCCCACCAGCAACCCCGCGCCGCCGCCCAATTGATGCATCGCCGCGAGCATGCTGCCGCCCACCTGGGCGCTGGCGCCGAGGGTGGCGCTGGTGAGGTTGGCAGTGCTGCTGCCGGCCAGTTGCTCGATGGCCGCGCCAGCGGTAGCGCTCGTGGTGGTGATCAAGGCGTTGTACAGCGCGTTGTCTTTGCCCAGGCCTGCCAGGCCAGTGGCGGCGCTGCTGCCGTTGGCGCTGCTGGCGAACGTGTTGAAGCTGACGTCATTGCGGGTATAGGTCAGGCCGACTTGGGTGGCGCTGTAGTCCAGGGTTGGGGTCAGGAAGGCATAGTCGCTGGTGACCTTCGCAAACTGCCCGTTGATGTTGCCTGCTTGCAGCAAGGTGTAATGGCCTTGCCACGGTGAATTGCCACTGAGTGCCAACACCGAGTTGCTGCCCAGGACCAGGTCGCGGGTGATGGTGATGGGGCCCTGGGTAGTATTGGCCTGCAGCGTACCGTTGACGGTCAGGCCGCCTACCGAGCCGTTGCCGGCATACACACCACCAGCGTCGACCGTCACGTTGCCCGCGATACCGCCCTGGTTGATCAGTGTGGCGCCGCTGAAAATCTCGCCGCCGTCGCTGAAGTCACCGTTGCCGGTGAGCGTCCAGGTGCCTTGCTTGACGTCCAGCCATTCGAAGTTGCGGCTGTCACCCAAGCTGCCGCCTGCGGCGTCATCCATCGTGACCCGGTCATAGCCGGCGCCGCCATCAACCGTGCCGACAAACCGGCTGCCCGCCAGCAACACCAGTTTGTCGTCGCCGCCGCCCAGGTCCAGGGCCAGTCCGTTGCTGCCACTGATGGTGCCGCTGTTGATCACGGTGTCGGCAAAGTTGCCGACGAACTTCACGCCAAAGCCATTCAAGCCCTGGATGACGCCATGGTTTTCCAGGGTGGTGGCGGCCAGGCCCGGGCCGTCACTGCCGTCATCCACCAGGATCGCGTTGTTCGCGCCGCTGACCAGCGCGCCCTTGGCGTTGTACACCGTGCCGCCACCCAGAGCGATGCCTTCGCTGCCGTTGGCAAAGCCGTTCTTGTCGACGCCCCCTGCGCCGACGCCCTGGATGATGCCGTAGTTTTCGATGTGGGCGATCTTGTCGATGTCCACGCCATCGCCGTCGCCGTCCGGTTGCAACCCGGAGAACGCGCCGGTGATGGTGCCATGGTTGATCACCGTGCCGTCGCCGTCGGAGCCAAAGCCCGAACCGTTGCGGCCGATCACCGTGCCGTAGTTGGTCAGCGTGGCGCCCAGGTCGGTGGTAATGCCGTGGCGGCCGCCGGAAATCAGGCCGTAGTTGGTCACCGTCACGCCGGTGGCGGAGTCGATATCGACGCCGTCGAATTTATCATCGCGGGAGAAGGTGTCGCCGGTGGAGATCTCGCCATAGTTGGTGATGCTGGCGTTGGCCCCGGTCTTCATGCCGTCGCTCGCATCGCCGCGAATCAGCCCGCCTGCGCGGTTGATAATGGTGGTGGTGACGTTGTTGCTGCGGATCGCATCCAGGTCCAGCCCTTGGCCGGTGGCCGAGCGAATGGTGCCACTGTTGTCGATCAACAGCGTGCCACTGGCGAAATTGCTGTTGATGCGCAGCGCATCGTTGGCGCCCTGGATCACGCCGCCCGCAAGGTTGTAGAGGCTGTAGTTGCGCGCCCCGGTAATCGTCCCCGAGCTGTCGATACCCCGGCCGCCGCTGGACACCAGCTTGCCCGCGTTGGTGATGACCACGCCTGCACCGCTGGTGCCGTCCTTCAAGGTCACCGCCACGCCGGACGTGGTGATGCTGCCGGTGGCCGAGGTGGTCAGCGCATCACTGCCACCCAGGGTTTGCCCGGTGGTAGTGGGTGCAGTGATTTGCAGGTTCTTCGGAGGCGCGGGGTCTGCTTCAGCGAAACCGCTGCCAGCCAATAAAGTGATGGCCAAGGCAAGGCGGTGGGGCGACGGGGGCATGACGGACGACCTTGTTATAAGAAACGAGTCGACCTGTATAGCGGAGGGTGTTTACAGGAATGTGTCGGGGAGATGACGAGTAGTGAATCTGCAGTTTATTGCTTAAATCCCTGCCATAAAGGGCATGCGTTTGCATTATATTGCGCTAATTGCTCGGCGGCATTCGAAATTATGCACTATATTGCAGATTAACTGCTCTCCTGATGACTTAAGGTGCATTAAATTGCAGACCGAAACCACGTTCAAATTGACGCTTCAGGTGTTCGATGCCGATGTCTGGCAGGACGCGATGAGTCTGGAATTTACCGAGCCACAAGCCGGTTTCGCCGGCCCTTGTCGCTACGCCTACGAGAGCGTCTATCTAGAGAATCACCTGGACTACATTGAGACTTTGTTTTCCGCGGCGGTCAGCGTACGAGTACCGCCCACCTGGGGACGGGAGTCGCTCAATCAGGCGCCCGCGTTCCTGTACGACATTGCCCCGGCAGGTGCTGCAAAACGCTTTCTCCTGAACCGTATTGGCGCAGAAAAACCCGACAACCTCAGCGCGGACCTGTTCCTGCTGGCGCGCAGTACGCCCGCGCCCATCGGCCATATGCGCATCAAGGAGTCTGTGCGTGCAGAGGCGAATCGCCCTGTCGTCGGCTTTGCGCGCAAAGAGGTCGTTGAGCGCGATAACCGCTTTCTTGAGTACGCTTATGAGCAGGGAGCTGCCATTGGTGGCGCCACGGGGGCGGGTGGCGAAGCCCCAAAGTTGCTGCTTGCTCAAGGCCGTGACGGGCTGCTGTACCCCGATGCGGTACTGGAGGATGAAAACGTTAGTCAGCACTGGTTTATCAAGTTCGCCCGCAACCAAGGCTTGCAGCGCGATCAGGACATCCTCAGGAGCGAATACCACTTCTACAAGGCATTGCAGGCGCTGGGCATTGAAACGGTTGCAGCAGAAGGGCTCGCGTTGGAAGAAGCCAGCAAGCCCAGTGTGTGGATGCACCGCTTTGATCGTGCTGTCAGTGACAAGGGCGTAGAGCGTTTTGCGATAGAGTCGATTTATTCGGCGGCGGGCAATACAGCGCCCGGCAGTTCCATGGATCATGTAAACGTTGTGCAACTGCTGGTCAGTCTTTGGAAAACCGCCGGTCAGGGCGAGCAAATCACGGACCTTATCGTCGATTACCTGCGTCGTGATTTGCTGAACAAAATCCTCGGTAACTCCGATAACCATGGGCGCAATACCTCCATTATCAGGGGCCCCGGCAGCTTGCGCCTTGCGCCTATCTACGACCTGGCCCCAATGGTCATGGATGATGAAGGCATCACCCGTACCACGAAGTGGCCGGGGGCACTGGAAGTTGCGGGGGACATTGATTGGCGAGGCGTTTGCAACGTGCTTTCGCCAGTGGTTGACCCAGGCTTGGTTTACGAGCGCCTTCGTGAAGAGGCGCAGCGTCTGCGAGCCTTGCCCGACATCCTTGTCGCCAGCGGCCTGCCGGAGGTCACCTTGAACCATCCTCGTATCGCGCTGCGTGAGCTGGACCGGCGTTTGGCTGAATGGGGTTTGATATGAGTATTTCCATTGACCAGCGTGCACAGGTCATTGAAGACGTTGAGCTGGGCTTGGCGCAGGGCACACTTGAGTTGGGTGAGGCCGTACGCCGTCTTCGCACTGAAGTCACCGGGCTACACCAAAGCCAGTTCGCCAGGATGTGCAAAATCTCCGTGCGCACCTTGGTGCATATTGAGCATGGTGAAGGCAATCAGACACTGAAATCGCTGAATGCCGTGTTCAGGCCGTTCGGGCTGAAAATGGGGGTGGTGAAGGTGCGACGGGAGGTGTGACAGAACGGTTCCCACTTCTGTGGGAACCGTACAAGGCGCTAGGCCCGGCACTCGGCCAAGGTTTTCAGCTGGCCATCACCCCTCTGATTCCCCTCCGACAACCATTCCTCAAAGCCCGCCCCCACCTTTGGCCATTCCGCGTCGATAATCGAATACCACGCCGTATCGCGGTTTTGGCCCTTGACCACCATGTGCTGGCGGAACACCCCTTCAAAACTGAAGCCCAAGCGTTCGGCCGCATATTTGGAGCGGGCGTTGCCGTTGTTGCACTTCCACTCCAGGCGACGGTAGCCCTGTTCGAACGCATGCTTGGCCAGCAGGTACACCGCCTCGGTGCTTTTTGGCGAGCGCTGCATGGGTGCGCCGAAGGTCACGTGGCCGATTTCGATGCGGCCCTGGGCCGGCACGATGGACATCAGGCTGAGGATGCCCTGCACCTGGCCCGTGGCGCGGTCGATCACGCTGAAGAAATACGGGTCGGCGTGCTGGGCATGGTTGTCGAGCCAGGCATCAAACGCGGCGCGCTCGGGGAACGGGCCATAAGGCAGGTAATCCCACAACTTGGGGTCGGCTCCGGGGCCTTGCAGGGCTTGGAACAGTTGGTCGCCATGGCGTGCAGGGTCGAGTTTTTCCAGGTGGATAAAGCGCCCTTCGAGCCGTTGCACGGTAGGGGCCGGGACGCCTTTCCAGTCGGCGGGGGAAATGGTCATGCTGCGCTCCTTAAAGGCCTTTGCGAAATTGAATGAAACCCGGGCGTTCGGCGATGCGTTCGTACAGCTGGATCGCCGTGGCATTGGTTTCGTGGGTCAACCAATGCACCTTGCAGCAGCCGTCGGCCTTGGCGGTGGCGTAGACGAACTCGATCAGCTTGCGGCCCACACCGGTGCCGCGCTGAGCCGGGTCCACCAACAGGTCCTGCAGGTAGCAGGAATTCTCGATGCTCCAATTGGAGCGGTGGTAAATGAAGTTGACCATGCCCACCGCCTTGCCGTCCTGCCAGGCCAGCGCCGAATGGGTCGGCTCATGGGCGTCGATCAGGCGCTGCCAGGTGCTTTGGGTCACAGCCTCTGGCAGTTCAGTCTCGTAGAACTTCAAGTATGCCTGCCACAGTGGCAGCCAGGCCGCGTGGTCGGCAGCGGTGACTTGGCGGATATCGATCTGGCTCATTCTGAAACTCCTTGGGGAATAAAGCGGGCGAGGGTCTGGTCACGCACATCGCTGCTGGCGGCCAGGCCTTCGCGTACGCCGGCAACGTCGGCCGGGCTGCGGTTCTGGCTGAGTTTGCGTTTGCCGATCAGGCGTTCGACCGGCAAGGCAAAACCGACGATGGCCTTGAGCATGCCGTCGATGTAGTCGGCCGGGGCGTCACTGACTTTCCAGGGTTGGGCGCGGCCGCCTTCATGGCGGTCGGTCAGCGCACTGACTACTGCGAGCAACCGTTCGGCATCGCTAAACACCTCAGCTTTGCCGTAGGCGTGCACGGCGATGTAGTTCCAGGTGGGCACCACTTTGCCGTGCTCGGCCTTGGCCGGGTAGAACGACGGGCTGATGTAGGCCTCGGCGCCCGCAAAAATCACCAGTGCATCGCTGCCGTTCTGCAGGTCTTTCCACTGCGGATTGGCCTTGGCCAGGTGGCCATAGAGTGTGCCGTTCGGGCCCTCATCGGGGTTGAGCAGCAGCGGCAAATGACTGGCTTGCAGACCTTGCTCACCAAAGGTCACCAACTGCGCCAGGCGGGTGTGCTGGATCAGTTGCTGCAGTTCGGGCAGGTCGTCGAGGGCAAAGGCGCGGGGTGTGTACATGGAAATATTCCTTGGCGAATGCCTGCATCCTAGGCAGGCTAATGGTTCGTTGTAAGAGCCATCTAAGGCCAATTTCATAGGTCCAATATGTCGCCGATCACGCCACCGCTGTCCTTCAACCCCGCCGGGATCGAGCTGGATCGCCGCCACGGTTTGACTCGCCAATTGTATGAAGCCCTGCGCCAGCGTGTGTTGGATGGGCGGTTGGTCAGCGGCACACGTTTGCCCGCGACCCGTGATCTGGCGGCAGCCTTGTCCATCTCCCGCAACAGCGTGGTGCGCGCCTATGACCAGTTGTATGCCGAGGGGTTTATCGAAAGTCGGGTCGGTGATGGCACCTATGTAGCTCAATTGCCGAGCACAAAAAAACTATCCACAAAACTGTCCACAGGGTTATCGACAGGCTTATCCCCAGCCTTATCCACAAAATGGGCAAAATTGCCGGAAGATCTGGACAGTGAAGTTATCCACAGCGCGGGTTTGGCTCGGATAAAAAATAACCATTTGGCGCAGGTCCCATTGGGGCCGCCAAGGGCATTTCGAGTGGGTGTCCCGGCGTTCGACCTGTTTCCGTTCGAGGTATGGGCCAAGCTGAACGGGGCGTTCTGGCGTAAACCCAACCTTGAGCAGCTCTGCTATGGCGACCCCGCAGGCGATGCGCGTTTGCGCGGTTTGATCGCCGCTTATTTACGCAGCTCGCGCGGCATGCAGTGCACAGCTGAACAAATTGTGATCACCAGTGGCGCGCAGCAGGCAATCAGCCTTTGTGCACAGTTGCTGGTGGAGCCGGGTGATGGGGTGGCCATAGAAAATCCTGGCTACCGCGCGGCAGGCCATGCGTTTGCCTTGGCGGGTGGGCGATTGCACGGTGTGCCCGTGGACAGTGAGGGCATAGACTGCCAGGTGTTGAACACCCTTGGTGACTGTCGCCTGGCCTATGTCACGCCGTCCCACCAATACCCGTTGGGCGTGGTGATGAGCCTGGCACGGCGCCTGGAGCTGCTGGCCTGGGCCGAGCGCACGGGCGGCTGGATCATCGAGGACGACTACGACGGAGAGTACCGCTACAGCGGCGCGCCCCTGTCGCCCCTGGCAGCGTTGGACCGTAGCGGGCGAGTGCTGTATGTCGGCACGTTCGGCAAAGTGGCCTTTCCGGCGTTGCGCCTGGGCTACCTGGTGCTGCCGGCGCGGCTGGTGGATGCCTTCTCCCGACGCCGTGCGGTGGACATGCGCCACTCGGAAGTCAGCACCCAGGCCGTCATGGCCGAGTTCATGGCGGCCGGGCATTTTCAGCGGCACATTCGCCGCATGCGCCGCGCCGCCTTGAGCCGGCGTAACGCCTTGCTGGCGGGCTGGCCTCGCGATTTGCCGGGTGTGGGTGCATTGCCTGGTGTAGCGGCGGGGCTGCATATGACCGTGCGCGTGGACAGCCTGGCCCGTGAGCAGCAATTGCTCGCGCAAGCTCACGCGGCGGATGTCGAGATCAATGGCTTGAGCACTTACTGGTTGGCGCAATCGGCCCCGCCCGACGATCAGCGCGCCGGCCTGGTGCTGGGTTTTGCTGCCGTCCCGGAAGCGGGGATTGCCCTGGCGCTGGCGCGTCTGCGCAAGGCCTGGGGGTGTGTCAACTAACTACAGACACTGCAAGGACGCGGGTCCCTACCTTGAGCACGCAAGGCCGGCGGCAATCTGCGCCCGGCGTTTCCTGTGTTTGCCAAGGTAATGATCATGTTCGACCCTTTCATGCTGCAGCTCAGCCAACTGTTTGCCCTGCGCCCCACGCTTCAATCGCTGGGGATTACCCAAGCCCGTTTCGACCAGCACTATCAGGAGGTGCTCGAACACTACTGCGAGCACCTGATCGCTTTTTTCACGGGTGCCGATACCCGCAGGTTCAGCCGCTGGCGACATCTGGCACAGCAACTGGAGCGGCGTTTGCGCACCGCTCGCAGGGCGTTGAATACCGCGTCTTCGCGGGAAATGGTCAAGGCGATCCTGGACTACCCCGACAGTGGCGAGCGCGAGCAGCAGCTTGGCGAGCGTTCGCCGCAGGTTTATCTCACCACCCGGCACGGTTGCCTGGCACTGACCATTACCCGTGGCAACGACGCGCCACTGACGTTCACCGTGGCTCGAGGCCTGGACATTGAAGATCACGCCTCGGTGCCGCCGAAACCGGCAGAGCGCCTTGAACATAACGTTTTCGAAGGGTACGCCCTGGGTGCATTGGAGGGGGCGTTGCAGCGCATCGCCTGGATCGATCCCGACGCGTTTTCCTCGTTGGCGGCGTTGGATCGGCAACTGGCCTGGGCATCTGGTTTTGCCGATTTTCTCGGGCTGCAGGCGGAGCAAGACAGCCTGCGTTTCGAGCTGGAACAGCAGTTGCCGCCGTGGCTGAAAAACGCCTCGTCCTCCGGCCGCTTGGCTTATAGCCAGTGGCTGGAAGCGCTGGCGCGGTTCAACGAGAAATCCAGGGGCGCCGGCGCACTGGAGGCTGACGCGGAACAGGCACAGGCTTTGTTTAGCCGGCAGTTGGCTCTTCAGCTGCGTCGCCTGGCCCTGGAATGCAGCCTGCGCAATGAGGCCAATGTCACCCATGAGGGGTATCGAACGGTGCGCGCAGCGGTGAATACCTTTGCCGTGCACCGGCGGCTGCGTGGCGTCGCCATGGGGATCATGCCGCTGCTCGATGGCAGCGGTTATCTGCTGGGCCCGCCGACGACCCTGCAAGGTCCCTGGCTGGTGCTGCGGCCCGAGGCGCAACAGGTCATCGAGCAGGTGATGCTCGCGCCGCAGGCCGGGGCGCCGCTGGAGGATCCGTTCAGCGTGCTGTACCACGCCAGCGTCTCGCGATGGTTGCCGCTGTTCGAGCATCCCCTGGATACCCTCGCGCGTCTCAAGCAAGTGAGCGGCAACCTTCAGGGGGCCTGCGACACTGAGCGGGGCTGGCGCTGTGAGGTCAGCCTGCTACGTAACCTGGCGCTGCTGCTGGTGTGCCCAGGCACAGCGCATCCCGGCGAGGTTGCGAATGCACACCCCAGGGTCAAGCGGATGGATACTGCCTGGGCCGGGGCTCGCAAGGCGTTGTCGGTTAAGCAGGAACAACGCTTGGCCGAATTGAAACGCCCGCTACCGTTGCCACTGGGCCAGCCGATTGGTGAAGGGGTTCACAAAGGTCTTCATCGCGTAGGCAATGTGCTCATCTACAACAAAGACGAAAACCACTTCAATGTTTTATCGAATAACCGGTTTGCACCCGTCGTGAACATCAACTTCGTGGAGCACCGAATCGTCGATAACCCCGAACAGCCGACAGCCTACGGGCCCGGCCTTGCTCCGGACGCGCGTGGCCGCTGGCAGTTGCAACGCGCGCCCAGGCTGCGGCGTGACATTGATCAATTGAGCCCGGCGGCGCGCCGTGCAATCAGTGCAGGCACCGCTCTCAGTGCCACCTTGCCTGCGCTGCTCGGCGACGCGACCCGGCGGTCCCAGGCGCCGGGTACTTTGGCGGTAGAAGTGGAGGAAGGCCTGGAACGCAACGCGCGTCGTTTCGACGACGCGGCACAGGCCATTCAACGCACCAGCAGCGCTGCGCCAATGATCACTCAGTTGCGAGGCGAGGCCGTACAACTGCGCGCCCACGGCCGCTGCCTGCGTATTGAAATGGCTCGGCACACACCCACGCCGACACTGGGTGACGTGCAATTTTTGCTTGAGCAAAAAGTGATCCGTATCCAGCGGGTCGGTGGCCGCGTGCCGGAAACCATCGATGGCGTGGTGGACTACTTGCAGGAATACGAGGTGCTGGACCTCACCGAAAAGGGGCAGCCCTTGTGGTACGCCCACTTTCATTACCCCAGCGTTGAGGCCGCCAGCGACCAACCCACGGCTGCTCACCTGAAAACAGCGGCCCAGCGCAGACTGGGCCGCGAGTACGAGCGTGAGACCGGGCGCAAGGTCTATCGTGGCCCGATCACCAATGCCGCGGGGCGACAGGTCTTCCTGGCCGTTTGAGCCCGGCTTAGGTGCCCGACTTGATCTTGGTCCAGGCCCGTGTCCTGGCCCGTTCCGCGTCACGCCCCAACGGTTTGAGGGTATAGAGCGTGCTCATCGCGGCCTCGGTCGGGTACAGGTTAGGGTTGTTGCGAATGGCCGGGTCCACCTGTTCGGTCGCGTCCTTGTTCGGGTTCGGGTACCCAACAAAGTCACTGATCGGCGCGATCACCTGGGGTTGCAACAGGTAGTTGATGAAGGTGTAGGCGTCCTGCGGGTTCTGCGCGCCTTTGGGAATGGCGAGCATGTCGAACCAGATCGGTGCGCCTTCCTTAGGCAGGCGCATGTCCACGGTCACACCGTTCTTGGCTTCCTTGGCGCGGTTGGCCGCCTGGGAAAAACTGCCCGAATAGCCCACGGCCACGCAGATGTCGCCATTGGCGATGTCGGCCATGTACTTGGAGGAGTGGAAGTAGGTGATGTAGGGGCGGATCTTCATCAACAGCGCTTCAGCCTTGACGTAGTCCTTGGGGTTGCTGCTGTTGGGGTCCAGGCCCAGGTGCTGCAGGGCCAGCGGTAGAATCTCTGACGGCGAATCGAGGAAGGCCACGCCGCATTGCTTGAGCTTGCTGATGTTCTCTTCCTTGAAGATCAGGTCCCAGCTGTCCACCGGCGCGTTCGGCCCCAGCACCGCCTTGACCTTGTCCGGGTTGAAGCCGATGAGGATGGTGCCGTACATGTAGGGCACGGCGAATTTGTTGCCGGGGTCATTGGCTTCGATCAGCTTCATCAGCTTGGGATCGAGGTGGTTCCAGTTGGGTAATTGGCTGCGGTCCAGGGGCTGGAACACGCCGGCTTCGATCTGCTTGGCGAGGAACACGTTGGAGGGCACCACCACGTCATACCCGGAGTTGCCGGTCAGCAGCTTGGCTTCCAGCGCTTCGTTGGTGTCGAAGATGTCGTACACCAACTTGATCCTGGGGTTCTGCGCCTTGAAATCTTCCAGCGCCTTGGGGGTGATGTAGTCGAACCAGTTGTAGACCTTGAGGGTTTTTTCTTCGGCCTGCACTGCACCGCTCAACACGGCGGCGCACAGGGCCAGGGAGGCGAGCATCTTCATCGGGTGGCTCCTTCTTGTTCGAAACCTTCGAGCACGTTGACGGCGTTGATGCCGATTTCTTCTACCGCGTAACCGCCTTCCATCACGAACAGAGTGGGCTTGCCCAGGCGTGCTATGCGTCGGCCCATGGCCAGGTAATCCGGGCTGTCGAGTTTGAACTGGGAGATAGGGTCGTCCTTGAACGTGTCGACACCCAGGGACACCACGATGATGTCGGCGTCATAGCGTTCGGTCTCCTGACACGCCGCGTCGAGTGCGGCGCTCCACACTTCCCAACCGGAGCCGGCCGGTAGCGGGTAGTTGAAATTGAAGCCTTCGCCCGCGCCTTCTCCCAACTCGTCGGCATACCCCAGGAAAAACGGGAACTCCGCCTCTGGGTGGCCGTGGATGGAGGTGAAGAGCACGTCGCTGCGGTCGTAGAAAATCGACTGGGTGCCGTTGCCGTGGTGGTAGTCCACGTCGATGATCGCAACCCGTTGGTGACCCTGATCGAGAAACGCCTGGGCGGCGATGGCGGCGTTGTTGAGGTAGCAATAACCTCCCATCAAATCACTGGCGGCGTGATGCCCCGGCGGGCGGCACAAGGCAAAGGCACTGTGGGCACCCTGTTGGATGGCCTGCTGTGCGGTGAGCGCCACTTGTGCCGCGCTGTAGGCCGCTTGCCAGGTGCCGGCCGTGATCGGTGCGCCGCCATCGAAGCTGTAATAGCCCAACTGACCATGCAGGCTGGTGGGCAATACCCGGCGCAGTGTGCGGGTGGGCCAAGTGTATGGCAGCAGGTCGCCGTCCGTGTTGAACTCGGTCCAGCGCGCCCAGGCCCCTTTGAAAAAATCGAGGTAGTCGCGACTGTGGATGCGCTGCAGCGGTGCCAGGCCGAAGTCCTGGGGAGCCTGCACTGGGCCCAGTTCGCGGGCTTTGACCCGTTGCAACACATGGTCGGCACGCGACGGCATCTCGAAGCAAGGCATCAGTTGCCCGTCCATCAGTTCGCAGCGGCCGTGGTGCAAGTGGTGGTCGTCGGAGTAGATCGTCAGCATGGGTGGCTCCCGCAGGCTCATTGTTGTGCCTTGCAGTGTTGCGTTCAGCGCGAGTCATGAAAACGGCAGGAGCGGCCAGAAGGGGATAAATGTGGCCAAAGAACGTGACCGTAATTCGCCCTTTAATGGCGCATCAGGCTGGGCGCTACCCCACTCCAGCGCACAAACGCGTGGCGAAAGCTGGCGGTTTCGCTGAAACCCAGCTGTTCGGCGATCTTGTGGATCGGCATCTGGTCTTGCGCGAGCCACAGCTTGGCCTTTTCAAAGCGCAGCTCGTCGAGCAGTTGCTGGTAGCTGCAACCCAGGGCCTGCAAGTGCCGGCGCAGCGTGCGTGCAGAACAATTCATCTGCGCGGCCAAGCCCTCAAGGCCGGGAGCGGCATGCAGTTGGTCGGCCAGCAATTGGCGCACACGGTTCAGCCAGGCCTGGCGCCCTGTGAACTCGGAGTTCTGTTTGCGACAGCGGTCGGCCATGGCCCGATGGGTGATGGCGTCTGCCAGGGGCAGGGGTTGTTCCAGCAATGCCTGGTCAAAGGCAAACCCGTTGACCGGGGCGTCGAACTGCAGCGGGCAGCCAAAGCGCTCGGCATAGCGGGCGTGATAATCCGGCGCCGGGTAGTCGAAGCGCGCCTCACGCAAAGGCAGCGCGCAGCCGAGCAAGTCATCGCAGATGACCTTCATCGACACCAGGCAAAACTCCACGTTGAACGCTGCCAGCGCCGGATCTTCCCGATAGTCGCCGGCGGTCAGCCAGACCTGTTCGCCGTCCTCCATCAGGCGCAGCTCGAAAAGTGTTCCCAACAGCGCCGGGTAGCGCAGTGCCAGGCGCAAAGCGTCACCTAAGGTGGCACTGGTGAGCAGCGCGTAACCCAGCAGACCGTAGCTCGACACATGCATGCGCTGGCCCAGCTCCAGGCCGATGTCCTGGCGCAGCGCCACGGCGTTGGCACACACCCGCATCTCCTGGCACGTGGTGATACGTGTGTCGGCGCGGCGCAGATCCGTCAGGCCGATGCCGCTGCCGGCCAGCAACACCTCGCTCGCCAGACCCTGGGCGTTGAAGGTGGACAGCACCAGGGACACGGCGTTGAGCGTGGTCAGGTGTGAGTGCAGCATGGGCAAACCTGTAGAGGGTATGGCTTACGGGCAGCAAGTTACATGCCGGGTGTCAGTTCCCGGACTCGGACTTCGGTCGTTGAAAAAACAGTTCGCGGGCCTGTTCCAGGCTTATCTCGCTGCGATAGAACGCCACGGTCCGGGCGCGGTCAAGGCCCTTGGCCGTATCGGCAGCCGCGCCCAGGCGGTACTCGTCCGGGGTTTTCAGGCGGGCAGACAGGTAGGCTTTGTCCGGTGTCCAGTGAGTGCTGTAATGAAAATGTGCGTACCACAGCACCTGCCCCGTCACGCGATCGCTGATGGTGTATTCATCCAGGTAGTCCGGGTTTATGGACTTGATGCGACGGCGGGCCACGGTTTTCTTGATGGATATCACATTGTGCCGCTTGAGCCATTCAACCCCCGATACGGTGGGTGGCCGCAGCTTGAGCGTGCGTTGCACCAGCTGATTGCTCTGCTGATAGAGGTCGGCCAAGGCGTCGTCGAGGGCTTTGATCACGGCGCTGGCCGGTGCTGACAAGGCTTCACTGTCGGTGATGTTGCGCTGCGTCAGGGCCTGTTCGATCGAGTGACGCGCCAACTCCAGCCTATTGGCATGCTGGTGGTACAAGTGCTCGATGCCAAACGGTGCACGATCAGCGAGGTTGGCGTGGGTACGGGCCCGTGCGAGAAATGCGGGCAGCTCACTCAACAGGCGCTGGCCCTGGCTGATGCTCTGCTGCAGATCCACGGCAATGGGCCCGGCCGACGGCGGCGGGGTGCGGTCGCGTACAACCCAGACGCCCTTGGTTTTTTCATGATAGGTAGCCAGCACCTGCTGGGTCAGGGGTGAGCGAATATCCACGAGGCCGGTTTCCAGGCCCAAGTCGGTCAGGCGCGGCTCACCGATCAACAGGCCGTTGTAGCGAGTGTGGATAAATTGTTTCCTGGGGCGCGGCGGCGTAGACGGCGGGGTGGGGCGGTTTCTGAGCGCGGTTCTTTCCAGGCTCAGCATGCCGAGGTTGCTGGTGGCCCGGTGCTGGAACTCGCTCAGTTCCCCGCGCAATTCAAGCAGTTGATCGGTGATAGCTTGTTCGGAGAACTCCACGGGGAAATCCTGCAGGCGCTCGTCCAGTAATTGAAACTGTTCGATCAGGCTGCTCAAGGTATCAATGCGTTCGTCCAGGCGTCGGTCACTGCGCTCCTCCAGGGTGTCGCGCAGGCACTGGATCGCGATGTCGGCGGTGTCAACAATCTGGTCAATTGCCAACCAGGCTTGCGGCGTGCTCTTGATGCTTGTCTCGGGCAGGCACAGGTTGCGCGTCAGTGATATGCGTATCGCCTTGAGGTCGTCGGGGGTGTAGACCGGCATCGAGCCCTTGAGGGTATTGAGTAACAGCGCACCATCCCTGGCCAGGCCCTTGAGTTGGATGAAGCGACCGTGCATGTAGTCCAACTGCACGAGCAGCTTGCCGGCCAGCTCGCGCAGTTCGCGAAAGTCCTCGATATGACGCTCTTGCGGCACTTCGATCTGGCGCTGCATCTGATCGTGCACGGTGCGCCACTTGGGGGTGAAGCGGGCGAGGATATCGCTGAGCGCGGCCTGGGTCAGCCTGGCCTGGGCCTTGATGTAGTTGAGGGCCTTGGGCGCGTACTCTGCGCTGGGTTCGTGGACATTCATCTCCTTGAGCATCTGCAGGGCCGACTCGTATTCCGTACGCTGGGTCTCCAGGGTCTGGATATAGGTGTGCCTGAGCGCATCGGCCGAGGAGGAGGGCGCGGCGTCCAACGCTTGCCGGGCCCGTTGCAGCGCGTCCTGGGCGGCCCGTTTACCTTTTTCGAAGGCCTCCAGGCGCTCGCGCAATTGCTGCGCCTTTTGCCTGGCTTGCGCGCGGGCCTTGGCGGTCAGGAGCTTGGGACCGCCTCCCCGCAGACGCAGGCGGGTATCGATAAACCACTGACCGCTGCTGTTGTGAATCAACAGCGGGCCTGTACGACTGGGTTGCGCGGGGTCGACAATCTGTACATCGTCGTTTTCGTCGACCAACACTTTGAACCAGCGATGTGCCACCGGGGCGTACCAGCTTTGCCCGTCGCCATACAGAAGATGATAAGCCCCAGGTTCGTTGTGGACTTCTCCCAGCGCGTCGGGTTTGGCCACCATGAAGCTGTCCAGCACGGTGGCCAGGCGGGTAGGTGCCCGGTTGACTGCGCCGCTGACGTGCAAGGGCTGGTCATGGGCGATCAGCGCGTCTGAGGCAATCGGCGTCAGTCGAGTGATGCTGACGGGTGTTGGAGGGGAGGGTTGTTTTGGCACCACCACAGTGTTGCCGAGCGTTGGTCGGCGTGGTGTGGTGCGGGTGACACTGTGCAGGGTCAGGGCCGTGCCGAGGTTGAGCAGCAATTCGGCGAGTGCGGCCCAGGTGGATCGCTGCTCGGGATGCTCCTGGGCGTCGACCACGGTTTGCAGCTGATCCATGATTTGCCAGATCCAGGCCGCCACACCGACGGTGCGCCCCAGAAACGGCAGTGCGCTATTGAAGATCAGCCAGCCGGCGCGTTTGAACGTGGCCCAGCGCGCTTCGGCGTTGGACACCGATTGCCGGTCGGCGAGAGTGATCAGCGCGTTGGCATTGGCATCGTACAGTACGTCTGGCAGGTCGCCTTCGATGGCCTCCTGGCCGAGCGCCAGCGGCCCGCCCATGATCCATAGCTTGAACGGGTCTACCAGGAATTCGACCACGGCCCAGGGCGACGGCAGGTCGCCGGGAAACACGTATTGGGCATAATCATCGCGCACGTCATCCGGCAGCCACGCCAGCACCGAATCGCGCAGGCTTCTGGACTGCTGCAAGGCATAGAGCAGGTTGCTTTGCGAAGGGAACTGGGAAAGGGGTTTGTCCAGCAGCGGCCGGTACAGCAGGCAGGGGCCGGTGGTCGGGTCTTCCGGCCCGATCACGAACATATTGGTGACCTGGTCGGCAATGTTGCCCTGCCGACGGGTCGGCACGAACGCCAGCGCTCGCATCACAATGCGCTGGCCCTGTACCTGGCGTTCAGCGGTCTCGGCCTGTGTTACGGCCTTTACATACGCATAGCCTTGTTCATCGATGCCATCTTCGTGGCGCAACTTGCACTGCAAAGCCAATAACGGCAGTTGAATGCGCAAGTGCTGGGCGTAGAGCGAGCGTCGGCGTGCGGACTCTTGAGCGTTATCCAACAGCGTCCGGCGGATCAGCGCCAGGTAGGTGCTGCCGATGTCCACGCGGCTGATCAAGCCTTCCAGGTACTCGACGGTCAGCCAGTCCGGCAGCGGGTGTGGGTTTCGCAGGCGCAGGGACTTGATGCCCAACGGCAAGGCAATCAGGTTTTGCAGGGCCAGTTCCACCAGGCTGAACACCGTGGTGTCGATTTGCCCCGGCACCGCGAATGTGCCCCAGACCACGGGGCTGCGCACGACGATGTCGAGGTCGCTCAGCCACTGCGTGAGTGCGTCGGGGTGGTCCTTGAGTATTTCCGCGCAGAGCTGTTCGAGCGTGTATTGAGGGAGCGGGCTGATGCCTTCGTCATAAGTACGGCCCTCGTTGGCGTTATGCAGGGCTGCCAGGTCCTTGAGGTGGCGTGAGTACGCCGCCTGGTCTGCCGCAGTGGCGCTGGTGAGCCAGTCGGGGAGCGCTTGGATGTAATCGAGCAGGGCCGGTGTGCTTCGTTTGGCGCGGGGGGTTGGCGGTTGCGCCAGCACGTGCTGTGAAACGTTCGGCTCGCGCAGGTAGGAAAAGTCGATAGCTCCGATCGCCTTGGTCTGGATGCCGATGAAAGCAATGGCCAGGTAGTCGAAAAAATCACCATCAGGTTCGACCAGGCGCCACTCCAGTTTTTTGTACACCGCCGGCAGTGACAGGTCCTTGCCCAGTTCGTCGAGGGAGCGGTACTTCTTGAAACCCGCCATCAGTGAATGGGTGAGGACCACCTCGGTGCCTTCCGGTTTGCCGATAAGCACGCTGATCAGGTTTTCATCAAGGTGGGAGGTATTGCCCGCGTCATCAATCTGGTCGACATCCACCACATAGGCTCGAGCGCCATTTGGGTTTTGTTGCTTGCGAGTAGCCGCGTCCGGGGTTTGAAACAGCTGGCGTGCCATTTGGCAATCAGCCGTGGTCCAGCCAGGCACTTGTTCCAGGTTCCAGTGGTCGCGCAGCACGGTCGATAGCCCGTGCCAGCGTGGGCCGCTGTCACTTTCGGTGGTGTTCCAGTACTCCAGTTGGGCCTGTTGGTAGCCGCGCAACATCACGGGTGCCAGGGTATTGAGGATACTGGCGATATCGAGGATGCGCACCGGCAGGTGGATCGCTGGCTCAATGACGGGCAGTTGGGTCAGAAAATGCTGGCCCTCGATGTAGAGCGTGGGTACTGCCAACACGGATTGCACGGCGAGCACGTCGGTGAGCACCTGGTAATGGCGGCCGGCCGGTACGACCTGGTCATCCTCGATGTCCCACAGCGGAGTACCGACCACGGCGGTATTCGGGTCGATATCGAGCGTGGGGTACAGCGCCTGCAATTGCTCACGCAGCAAGGTGGCGGCCACTTCGCGAAACGCGGGGCCAGTGGACATTTGCGCGATCAGCGCGTCAGTGAGGCTTTGATGGGGTTCGGTTGAAGGGGATGCAGTCATGACGCTTCCTTGCACGAAAGAATGGCAACAGGCCCAGTAAAAACCTGGGCGTTGCCATGCTAGGAAGCGTCGGACCGGGTGCGGTAGTGCTTATGTAAGGCGGGTATTCACTGCAACTCGCCGCACAGGTCCAGTTCCACCAGGCGGCGGACTGTCTGAATGTCGAGCCCGCTGCCGAGCAGCGCATTGAGCTTGCCGAACGCCGCTTCGCGGGTCATGCCACCACCGGACAGCACACCAACGCCGCGCAGGCGGCTGCCGGCTTCGTAGACATCCAGCTCCACACCGCCCTCATGGCATTGGGTGATCGCCACTACCACAATGCCGTGCTCCTGGGCGTGCTGGAGGCTGGCGAGAAAGTCCGCATTGTCACTCGGGCCGGTGCCGCTGCCGAAGCATTCAAGAATCAGGCCCTGGATGCCGCTGCCGATCATGGCGTCCAACTGCGCAGCGCCAATACCCGGCACCAGCGGCAGTACGCCGACGGTGACCAGGGCTTTGGGCAGGCGATAGTCCAGAGTCAGGGGAAGGGTGTCTGCACGGGCTGCACCGCCTTGGCGATTCAGCGCCGCGAACGGGTTGCGGCCGAAACTGCGGATCTTCGCGCAGCGGGTCGGCGCGATCATTGCGCCGTGGAAATGCAGGTGCACACCCGGCGTCAGGCCGGTGCCCAGTGCCTGCAAGGCGCCACTGACGTTTTCCCACGCATCGCTGTCCGGCACGCCGGCCGGCAACATGGAACCGGTGAACACCACCGGTGCCGGCAAGCCCAACAGTTGAAAGCTCATGGCCGCCGCGCTGTAAGCCAGGGTGTCGGTGCCGTGTAGGATCAGCACGCCATCGCAGCCTTGGTCCACCGCGTCGATCACGGCGATGCGCAGGCGCTGCCAATACGCGGGCGTCATGTTGGCGCTGTCGATCAGCGGGGTCATTTCCTGGAAACGCCAGGTGGGCAGTGGCTGGCCGGCAAGCTGTTCGCGCATGCGCGCTTCGAAACCGGATGCGGGGGCCAGGCCGTTGGCGCTGGCCTGCATGCCGATGGTGCCGCCGGTGTAGAGCACCATGACGTTATTGGATGCTGACATTGAGATTCTCCTGAACGAAAAACGCCGCCGGGCCCAGAGCATGCCCAAGGCCGGGCGGCGTGTCATCTATCTACGCTTAGCGTTGCGCTTGAGCGTTCAGTTCAGCCGAGGGGGCCGCTTGCGGTTGCACCGGGTTGGCCGGCCAGGCCTTCAGGTCCAGATCCAGGTCAGAGAACTGGCTGGAGTCGAACACCGGGGTCTTGATACCCGCTGCACGCTGGTTGTCGTAGTCGTTCAGGATACGCATGGCAATCTTGAACAGGAACGCCAGGGCGAACAGGTTGACGAATGCGAGCATCGTCATAGTGATGTCGGCGAACGCGAACACGGTGCTCAGGTTCTCGATCGAGCCCCAGAAAATCAGCGCCAGCACCACTGCACGGTAGGCCATCAGCATCTTGCGGTTGTTGCCAACCAGGAAACGCAGGTTGCTCTCGCCCAGGTAGTAGTTGTACATGATCGAGGTGAACACGAACAACGCCAGGGCCACGGAGATGAACATGCGGCCCCAGTCACCGACTACAGCGGCCAGGGAGTTCTGGGTCAGGGCAATGCCGTCGCCTTCGAAGCCTGGGGTGTAGAAACCGGAGAGCAGGATCAGCAGCGCGGTGCAGGTGCAGATCACGAAGGTGTCGAGGAACACGCTGAACGCCTGGACCACGCCTTGGGCGATCGGGTGTTCTACGGAAGCGACTGCGGCCACGTTAGGCGCACTGCCCAGGCCGGCTTCGTTGGCGAACACGCCGCGCTTCACACCCATGATGATCGCGCTGCCGACCAGGCCACCGAAGGCCTGGTCGAGGCCGAAGGCGCTCTTGACGATGGTCGCGAGCATGGCCGGCACGTGGTCGAACTGCAGCACGATCACGTACAGGGTCACCGCGATGTAGATCAGGGTCTTGACCGGCACCAGCAGGTCGGCGATCGAGGCGATACGCTTGATCCCGCCGATGAATACCATGCCCAGCAACACGGCCAGGGCCAGGCCGGTGTAGGTGGTGTCCAGGCCAAAGGCGCTGTTCAGGGAGTGGGTCACGGCGTGGGCTTGCAGGCCGTTGAAGGCGAAACCGAAGGTCACCAGCAACAAGAACGCGACGACCATACCCAACCAGCGTTTTTGCAGGCCGTGCTGGATGTAATACGCCGGGCCGCCACGGAAGGTGCCTTCGGCATCGGTGCGCTTGTACAGCTGGCCGAGGGAGCACTCGATAAAGCTCGACGACATGCCCACCAACGCGGTGACCCACATCCAGAACACGGCACCCGGGCCACCCAGGGTCACGGCAATGCCGACACCGGCGATGTTACCCGCACCTACACGGCCAGCCAGGCTGAGCATCAGCGCCTGGAACGAGCTGAGTTGGTCGGAGCTGTTCTTCAGGCTGTCGCGAAACACCGAGAACATGTGGAAAAAGTGACGCAGCTGTACGAAACGCGAGCGAATCGTGAAATAACCGCCGAGCCCGACAATGAGCACGATCAGTACTTTCCCTGAGAGGAAGTCGTTGATGACTTCGAGCATGGAGTGTTCCTCGCTGATTTTTCTAATGGCAAACGCAGGACGGTCCGACGCATCGCTCAGCACCAGGCAGTGCACGACGCTTGGACCCCAATCCTTTTGCGGGTGTTGTTATTCATGCGCTTTCGCGTTGTGTCCGGGCCTCGTTACCGACGGCCGCAGGCGCGAAGAGGGGCGGCACTATACCTAGGCGAGCGTGATCCGTCTGCACGGGGCGATTAAAGGTTTCAGCCGAGCTGTGGCGGGGGGAGTGGGTTTGCAGGGCGATATTGGATTTTTTATAAGCGTCATTTCACAACCTTGAGGCAAAAAAAAGGGCCTGAAGAACGAGCCTTCAGGCCCTCAAAAGGTGAGAGGTGTCTAGTCCCTCAACCTGGTGAGCGGTGCAACAAACGCTTAGGCCTTCAGTGGAACCAAGCGTGGGGCAATCATGTTTTCGGGGCGCAGGATGTCGTCGAGCATGGCGTCGTCGAGCAAGCCTTCTTCGCGCACCAGTTCCAGCACGCCGCGGCCGCTTTCAAGGGCGATACGGGCGATGCGGGTGGCGTTTTCATAGCCGATGTACGGGTTCAGCGCGGTGACCAGACCAATGGAGTGCTCCACCAGCTCGCGGCAGCGGGCTTCGTTGGCGGTGATGCCAGTGATGCAATGTTCGCGCAGCATGTCCATGGCACGTTGCAGCAGGCGGATCGAGTCGAAGATCTTGAAGGCGATCAGCGGTTCCATCACGTTCAGTTGCAGTTGGCCGCCTTCGGCTGCCATGGTCAGGGCCAGGTCGTTGCCGATCACTTGGAATGCCACTTGGTTTACGGCTTCCGGGATCACCGGGTTGACCTTGCCGGGCATGATCGAGCTGCCTGGCTGGCGTGCCGGCAGGTTGATCTCGTTGATGCCAGTGCGTGGGCCGCTGGACAGCAGGCGCAGGTCGTTGCAGATCTTCGACAGCTTCACCGCAGTACGCTTGAGCATGCCGGAGAACAGCACGAAGGCGCCCATGTCGGAGGTGGCTTCGATCAGGTCGGCGGCTGGAACAACCGGCTGGCCGCTGATGACGGCCAGGCGTTGTACGGCCAGGGCCTGGTAGCGCGGGTCGGCGTTGATGCCGGTACCGATGGCGGTGCCACCCAGGTTCACTTCGGTCAGCAGCTCTGGCGCCAGGGTTTTCAGGCGGGCCAGGTCTTCACCCAAGGTGGTGGCGAACGCGCGGAATTCCTGGCCGAGGGTCATCGGCACGGCGTCTTGCAATTGGGTGCGGCCCATTTTCAGCACGTGGCTGAATTCGACACCTTTGGCGGCGAATGCCTGGATCAGGCTGTCGAGGCTGGCCAGCAGCGCGTCATGGCCCAGCAGCAGACCCAGGCGGATCGCGGTCGGGTAGGCGTCGTTGGTCGACTGCGCCATGTTCACGTCGTTGTTGGGGTGCAGGTACTGGTATTCGCCCTTGTTGTGGCCCATGGCCTCCAACGCGATGTTGGCGATGACTTCGTTGGCATTCATGTTGGTTGAAGTGCCAGCGCCGCCTTGAATCATGTCCACCACGAACTCTTCGTGGAAATCGCCGCGGATCAGACGGGCACAGGCTTCGCTGATGGCAGCGTGCTTGGCCTCGCTGAGCTGACCCAGCTCGCGGTTGGCGTCAGCCGCCGCTTGCTTGACCATTGCCAGGCCGACCACCAATTTCGGGTAATGCGAAATCGGAACGCCCGAGAGGCGGAAGTTGTTCACCGCTCGCAGGGTCTGGATGCCGTAATACGCTTGAGCCGGTACTTCGAGTACGCCAAGCAGGTCTTTTTCTGTGCGGAAAGATGCAGCGGAGGACATGACGGAAATCATCTCGATATGGACCCGGAACTGGCCGGAACGCTGCGAATGCTAGGCTTGTAGAAGTTTTTGGGCCAATGCTGTTAAGCACTAACCTATGCACAAACGGCATAATGTGCGTGTGACCCGGTTATCATGGCGGGCGTGTGTGCCAAAATGGTGCGTACCTGCGGGAGGAAGTGATGAACCTTGAGAGCAAATGGCTGGAAGACTTCAGCGCCTTGGCGGCGACGCGCAGTTTTTCCCAGGCGGCGGAACGGCGTTTTGTAACTCAGCCGGCGTTCAGTCGCCGTATCCGTAGCCTGGAGGCGGCGTTGGGCCTGACGCTGGTCAACCGCTCGCGCACACCGGTCGAGCTGACGGCGGCGGGGCAATTGTTCCTGGTGACAGCGCGTACCGTGGTCGAACAGCTGGGTGAAGTGCTGCGCCATTTGCACCATCTGGAAGGCGGGCAGGGCGAGGTCATGCAAGTGGCTGCTGCTCACTCCCTTGCGTTGGGCTTCTTCCCGCGCTGGATTGCACAACTGCGCAACGAAGGCTTGAACATCGCCACACGGCTGGTGGCGACTAACGTGGGCGACGCGGTACACGCCCTGCGTGAAGGCGGTTGCGACCTGATGCTGGCGTTCTACGACCCTGATGCAGCCATGCAGATGGATGCCGAGATTTTCCCTTCGCTGCACTTGGGCAATACTGAAATGCTTCCGGTGTGTGCCGCCGATGCCGAGGGCAAGCCGTTGTTCGATCTGGAAGGCGAAGGCAGTGTGCCGTTGCTGGCGTACAGCGCAGGCGCGTTCCTTGGCCGTTCGGTGCACTTGCTGCTGCGCCAGCGCGCCCTGCGCTTCACCACCGTGTACGAAACCGCCATGGCCGACAGCCTCAAGAGCATGGCGCTGGAAGGCCTGGGCATCGCCTGGGTGCCGCAGTTGAGTGTGCGGGCTGAATTGGCGCGTGGTGAATTGGTGGTGTGCGGCGGCCCGCAATGGCACGTGCCGCTGGAGATTCGCCTGTATCGCTGTGCGCTGGTGCGCAAGGCGAATGTGCGGTTGTTGTGGCGCAAGTTGGAAGGTGGGGCGGCCGCCGAACGCAGTTAACGGTAGGAGCCGGCTTGCCGGCGATCGCGGTTTGTCCGGCAGCATTTGTGTCACTGATCCACCGCTATCGCCGGCAAGCCGGCTCCTACAGGTTTTAGGGTGTTTTGACTGACTCTTGAGTCAATAAAACCGCCACTTTGCCCCGCTAGACAGATGGTCATGCCAGGGGCTGTTTATCTTGATTATTACGGTATACTGCGCGGCCTTCGGCCGGTCCAACCGGCCAAATTTCGTACAACAAGCCACGCCGGATTTCCCGCGTGGCTTGTTGTTTTTTGACGCGCCTGCGGGCGCCCAGAGAGAAGAGGCACGACGATGAGTGCATTGGTTGGCGTGATCATGGGCTCCAAGTCCGATTGGTCCACCCTTAGCCACACCGCCGATATGCTGGAAAAACTCGGCATTCCGTATGAAGTGAAAGTGGTCTCTGCCCACCGCACCCCGGATCTGCTGTTCCAGTATGCCGATGAAGCAGAATCCCGTGGCATCGAGGTGATCATCGCCGGTGCCGGTGGTGCGGCGCACCTGCCGGGCATGTGTGCGGCCAAGACCCATCTGCCGGTACTCGGCGTGCCGGTGCAGTCGGCAATGCTCTCGGGCGTGGACTCGCTGTTGTCCATCGTGCAGATGCCGGCCGGTATCCCGGTGGCCACCCTGGCAATCGGCAAAGCGGGCGCGATCAATGCCGCGTTGTTGTCCGCCAGCATCCTGGGCGCCAAGCACCCGCAGTTCCACGCGGTGCTGAAAAAATTCCGTGCTGAGCAGACAGACAGCGTGCTGGACAATCCAGACCCACGCATCGCCTGAGGTTGTTGACGATGAAAATCGGTGTAATCGGTGGCGGCCAACTGGGTCGTATGCTGGCCCTGGCGGGAACCCCGCTGGGGATGAACTTCGCTTTCCTGGACCCGGCGCCGGACGCGTGCGCGGCGGCATTGGGTGAACACCTGCGGGCTGACTACAGCGACCCGGACCACCTGCGCCAGCTGGCCGACGAAGTCGACCTGGTGACCTTTGAGTTCGAAAGCGTCCCGGCTGAAACCGTAGCCTTCCTGTCGCAGTTCGTGCCGGTGTACCCGAGCGCCGAAGCCTTGCGCATTGCCCGCGACCGCTGGTTCGAGAAAAGCATGTTCAAGGACCTGGGCATTCCGACCCCGGCCTTCGCCGATATCCAGTCCCAGGCAGACCTGGACGCGGCCGTTGCCAGTATCGGCCTGCCGGCCGTGCTGAAAACCCGCACCCTGGGTTACGACGGCAAGGGCCAGAAAGTCCTGCGCACCGCGGCTGATGTGGTCGGTACCTTCGCCGAGTTGGGCAGCGTTGCCTGCCTGCTGGAAGGCTTCGTGCCGTTCACCGGTGAAGTCTCGCTGATCGCCGTGCGTGCCCGGGATGGCGAAACCCGCTTCTACCCGTTGGTGCACAACACCCACGACAGCGGCATCCTCAAGCTGTCCGTGGCCAGCACCGACCACCCGCTGCAGGCCCTGGCCGAAGACTACTCCAGTCGTGTGCTCAAGCAGCTGGATTATGTCGGTGTGATGGCGTTCGAGTTCTTTGAAGTCGACGGTGGCCTCAAGGCCAACGAAATCGCCCCGCGTGTGCACAACTCCGGGCACTGGACCACCGAAGGCGCCGAGTGCAGCCAGTTCGAAAACCACCTGCGGGCGGTAGCGGGCTTGCCACTGGGTTCCACGGCCAAGGTCGGTGAAAGCGCCATGCTCAACTTCATCGGTACCGTGCCTGCGGTGGAAAAAGTCATCGCCATCGACGACTGCCACCTGCATCACTACGGCAAGGCCTTCAAGGCCGGGCGCAAGGTGGGTCACGCCAACCTGCGTTGCAAGGACCGTGCGACGTTGCAGGCGCAGATCCTCAAGGTTGAAGCGCTGATCGCCGAGCAATAAGCCAAGTCCGACGGGAACCATTGGTGACCGTCGTCTCTCTGATTGCAGGACGCCAAAGTCTGACTAGGCTTTCGTGTAGCTCACTTCATTCAGAGGGAAATGCCATGGGTATCATCGGAACCATCTTTATCGGCCTGATCGTCGGCCTGCTGGCGCGTTTCCTCAAGCCAGGCGACGACAGCATGGGCTGGATCATGACCATCCTGCTGGGTATCGCCGGTTCCCTGGTCGCCACCTACGGTGGCCAGGCGTTGGGTATCTACCAGGCGGGCCAGGGTGCAGGCTTCATCGGCGCACTGATCGGCGCCATCGTGCTGCTGGTGATCTACGGCCTGATCAAAAAGAAATGATCTAAGCGACAAAGCCCTCTGCGCTGCGCAGGCGCAGAGGGCTAGAATGCTCGCCACCTGTATTTGTCGAGCCTCTCCATGCGCCGTCTTCTGTTGACTCTCCTCCTGCTGGGCTCTGGCCTGGCGCACGCCGGCGAACTGCCGGAAACCGACTGGCTCGACCTGATGCCACTGTCGGATCAGAAAGCCCTCGAGGCCATGCCCGAGATCGACCACAACTCCCCTGAAGCCCAAGGCACGTTCACCGACAAGGGTGGCTTGAAGCAAAGCAAAGGCTTGCCGGCGGTGATGTACTCCACCAAGACCGTGGCTGCCATGAACGGCAAGAACATCCGCATCGGCGGTTACCCGGTGCCGTTGGAAACCGACGCCAAGGGCCGCAGCACTTTGTTCTTCCTTGTGCCGTACCCAGGCGCCTGCATCCATGTGCCGCCACCGCCGCCTAATCAGCTGGTGCTGGTGCGCTACCCCAAAGGGTTGAGGCTGGATGATATCTACACGCCTTTGTGGGTCACGGGCACACTGAAGGTGGAGAAGGTCAATAACGACCTGGCGGACGCGGCGTATGCGCTGGATGCGGGGAAGGTGAGGGTGGTGAAGGAGTCGGATCTCTAAAACCCAACACCTATCAATGTGGGAGCTGGCTTGCCTGCGATGCAGGCACCTCGGTGTATCAGTGTCGCCGAGGCGATGCTATCGCAGGCAAGCCAGCTCCCACATTTGGATCGGGTTTACAGCGCGATACTGGTGATGCTCAAGCCCAAGGTGTGGTGTTGGCCTGGTGCCAAGGTCACCACATCATCCAGCACATTCGCCGTCTCGATACACAGCATGCCCGTCCAGCCATCATCGGCCATGTCGTCGAACGCCTTGGCGCGCTCGGTCCATGGGTTCCAGATTACGGTGGACGTCGACCCCTCGGCAGTGAGCTGGATGCGGCGCTGCCAGTCTTTGTCGACGATGTTCAGTTGCGCCGGGGTGTCGAGGTAGATGCGATCAGTCTCGGCGGTGAAGTGCAGGGGCCCAGCCTGTTGCTTGGTGGCCCAGCCGTCGGCGGTGTCGATGTAGGTTCCACCGTCCAACCCCTCGACGTGCACATTGCGCACGTCGCTCACGGCGAAGTAGGTGTGCAGTGCCTGGCTGAGGGTCACGGTGTCGGTGCCACGGTTATGGCTGGTCAGGCGGATGTGCAGTTGGTCGTCCAGCAGCAGGCTCAGGTTCAGGTCGACCTTGTGGGGCCAGCCCGGGAAGCCGCCTGCAGGTACTGGAAGCACCAGGTCCACGCGCAGTGCTTCGCCTTCGAGTGTGGTTCCGGCCAATTCCCAGAGCGCCGTGCGCACAAAACCGTGGGCACCGGCAGGCTGTTCGCTTTGGCGCATGGCCTTCACGCTGGGCGGGTTGCGGTCGAACACGCCGAACCACGGCCAGCACACCGGTACGCCAGTACGGATGCCTTTGCCCTGCTTGAACACTGCCTCAGGGTTGGGCCAGATCAGCGGCTGTTCGCCCTCGCGGCCGTAACTGAAGATATGCGCGCCTTGTTGGGCGATCATCAATTCAGCGCCGTTGTGGCGAATGCGCCAGCAGTCCAGCTCGTCGATTTTCACGGTTTCAACGTGGGGCACAGGCATACAAAGCACTCTTTATGGCAGGCAATGGGGCAATTGACCGTCAAAACCCGATGAGGTTTAACGTGCGCGCGACGGAACCGAGCGCGTGCGACCGCTGCCATCGATGGCGACGAACACGAACACGGCCTCGGTGACCTTGCGCCATTCGCTGGACAGCGGGTCATCGCTCCACACTTCGACCATCATCTGGATCGAGCTGCGGCCGATTTCCAGGGCCTGGGTATAGAAGGACAACTGCGCGCCCACAGCGACCGGTACCAGGAACGCCATGCGGTCAATGGCCACGGTGGCCACGCGGCCGCCTGCGACCTTGCTGGCCATGGCGGTGCCGGCCAGGTCCATCTGCGCGACCAGCCAGCCGCCGAAGATATCGCCAAAACCATTGGTTTCACGCGGGAGCGCGGTGATTTGCAGGGCGAGATCGCCTTGCGGGATAGGATCTTCTTGTTCGAGTTCGATCATGCCAAGGGTGCCTCTGACCCGTAACGCTTCATGGGTATTTCAAGTGGATAGCCGTCTTCGAAAAAAACGTTTCAGCACCAACATACACCGCGTGATGCGTTTCTCGTAAGGCGTACTAAAGGGAAACTCTGCCAAATCGGCTGGATGGCACCCAACGACGTTTTGGCACAGCAGCCCCTCAAGACAGCGGGTTTGGCGCTTGCAAGGGCCGAGTATATCGAGACGCTGGCGTCGCGACGACCTCCCAGCGTTCATTTGGTCGCCAAATCCCAGCTGTAATGGGGCTTTTTCCGGAAACTGTGCTCGTTGCACGGAATATTTACCGGGCGTGGAGTGTTGTTCCGGCAAGTACCCGTCTTTATAGAGAAGCCTTGCCATGCCGACTGCTGCGCCCCTTGCGCGCTCGCTGACCCGCAGCGACTACAAAACCCTGTCGCTTTCCGCCCTGGGCAGTGCGCTGGAGTTCTATGACTTCATCATCTTTGTGTTTTTCGCGGCCTTGGTGGGCAAGCTGTTTTTCCCGCCGGACATGCCCGAATGGATGCGCCTGGTGCAGACCTTCGGCATTTTTGCGGCCGGCTACCTGATCCGGCCCTTGGGCGGCATCGTCATGGCGCACTTCGGTGACCTGCTGGGGCGCAAGAAGATGTTCACCCTCAGTATCTTCCTGATGGCGTTGCCGACCCTGGCCATCGGCTTGCTGCCGACGTATGCACAGGTCGGCCTGCTGGCGCCGGTGCTGTTGCTGTTGATGCGCATCATCCAGGGCGCGGCGATTGGCGGTGAGGTACCGGGCGCGTGGATTTTTGTGGCCGAACACGTGCCGGCCAAGCGAATTGGCTATGCCGTCGGTGTGTTGTCGGTGGGCCTGAACCTGGGGATTCTGCTCGGCTCGCTGGTCGCCACGGGTATCAATGGTGCGTACAGCCCCGAGCAGGTGGCCGATTATGCGTGGCGCATTCCGTTTCTGCTGGGCGGGGTATTCGGCTTGATGTCGGTGTACCTGCGCCGTTGGCTGCATGAAACGCCGGTGTTCGCCGAGTTGCAGCAGCGCAAGGCGTTGTCCCGGGAAGTGCCGCTGCGCACGGTACTGCGCGAGAGTCGTGAATCGATTGTGTTGTCGATGTTGATGACCTGGTTCTTGTCGGCCGGTGTGGTGGTGGTGATCCTGATGACGCCCGCCCTGCTGCAAGGTGTCTACCATGTCGCCCCTAAAGTGGCGTTGCAGGCCAATAGCCTGGCGATCATCAGCATGGCGCTGGGCTTGGTGATTGCCGGCAAGTTGTGCGACCGCCTGGGGGCTGGCCGCGTGTTGGTGTTTGGCTGTTTCGGCTTGATGGTGACGTGCTGGGCGCTGTACGCCAGCCTGGCTGGTCATCCTGAATGGCTCTTCCCGTTGTACATGCTGACCGGGCTGTTTGTCGGCACCGTGACCGCGGCCCCCTTCGTCATGGTCACGGGCTTCCCGGCGGCCGTGCGTTTCAGTGGCCTGTCGTTTTCCTACAACCTGGCCTATGCCGTGCTTGGCGGGCTGAGCCCGGTATTCGTGTCGCTGCTGCTCAAGGAGAGCCCGATGGGCCCGGCCTACTATGTGGCGCTGGTGTGCGTCATGGGCATGTTGGTGGGTGGATACCTCTGCAAGCGCGGGCGTTAAGCAACGCTGTGCTTTTGCGGGCGATTTGTTATCGTGCCGAACCGACCCCGGCGCTTGCCGGGGTCTCGCGTTCGCCGTCCTGACAATAAGAGAAGCCTTGCCATGTCCTCCGTGCCCGCAAGCAGTGCGCAACCTTCGCGCCCGCTGACCCGCAACGACTACAAAACCCTGTCGCTGTCTGCCTTAGGCGGGGCGCTGGAATTCTACGACTTCATCATTTTCGTGTTTTTCGCCACCGTGGTCGGAAAACTGTTCTTCCCCGTCGATATGCCCGAGTGGCTGCGCATGATGCAGACCTTCGGTATCTTCGCTGCGGGCTACCTGGCTCGCCCTCTGGGCGGTATCATCATGGCGCACTTCGGTGACCTGCTGGGGCGCAAGAAGATGTTCACCTTGAGCATCTTCATGATGGCCGTGCCAACCCTGATCATGGGCCTGTTGCCCACCTACGCGCAGATCGGTTTGTGGGCGCCGCTGCTGTTGCTGCTGATGCGCGTCATCCAGGGCGCGGCGATCGGCGGCGAAGTGCCGGGCGCCTGGGTGTTCGTGTCCGAACACGTGCCACCCCGTCACATCGGCTACGCCTGCGGCACCCTGACCAGCGGCCTGACTGCGGGCATCCTGCTGGGCTCGCTGGTGGCCACTGGCATCAATACCGTCTATAGCCCGGAACAGGTTTCGGACTACGCATGGCGTATCCCGTTCCTGCTCGGCGGCGTGTTCGGTTTGCTCTCGGTGTACCTGCGCCGCTGGCTGCATGAAACACCGATCTTCGCCGAAATGCAGCAACGCAAAGCCCTGGCGGCCGAGCTGCCGTTGCGTGCGGTGTTGCGTGACCACCGTGGCGCCATCGTGCTGTCGATGCTGCTGACCTGGCTGCTGTCAGCCGGTGTGGTGGTGGTCATCCTGATGACCCCGACCGTGTTGCAGACTGTCTACCACTTCAGCCCGACGGTTTCGTTGCAAGCCAACAGCCTGGCCATCGTCACCCTCAGCCTGGGTTGTATTGCCTCCGGTGCCCTGGCCGACCGCTTCGGCGCAGGCCGTGTGCTGGTGATCGGTTGCCTGCTGCTGCTGGCGACCTCGTGGACGCTGTATCACAGCCTCATCGAGCACCCGAACTGGCTCTTCCCGCTGTACGCCCTGACCGGCCTGTTTGTGGGCGTGATTGGTGTGGTGCCCTACGTGATGGTGAAAGCCTTTCCGCCTGTGGTGCGTTTCAGCGGGTTGTCGTTCTCGTACAACGTTGCCTACGCCGTGTTCGGCGGCCTGACGCCGCTGGCGGTGTCGCTGCTGATGAAGGAAAGCCCGATGGGCCCTGCCTACTATGTCGCCGTGCTGTGTGTGATGGGGACGCTGGTGGGTGGCTACCTGTGGAAGCGCGGGCGCTGACTCGCTGATAACCGTGTAGCGAGGGCGCAAGCTGCCTCGCTACACGTTTCGTTTATGCCAACGTTTGCAGAGTGTTTCTGAAACATCGCCTAAATCCCCGCTTTTCCCCCGCAAGCCCCGGTTTTATTGATCTTTGCCCTTCCTGTCAGGATTTTCACAAATGCTGGCCTTTCATCTAATTGTCATATTCCAGACATAGAGTGTTCACACGGCCTACCGATACTTGGCCCCGATCCAACTATCCCTATCTGCTAGGAGCAAGGCATGAAACTGAAGCGTTTGATGGCGGCAATGACTTTTGTCGCTGCTGGCGTTGCGACCGCCCACGCGGTGGCCGCTGGTGTTGACCCGGCAATTCCGGCTTACGCCAAGACCACCGGTGTATCGGGCAACCTGTCCAGCGTTGGTTCCGACACCCTGGCTAACCTGATGACCCTGTGGGCTGAGTCCTACAAAAAGGAATACCCGAACGTCAACATCCAGATTCAGGCTGCCGGCTCTGCCACTGCACCACCTGCGCTGACTGAAGGCACCTCCAACCTGGGCCCGATGAGCCGCAAGATGAAGGACACCGAACTGGCTGCCTTCGAGCAGAAGTACGGCTACAAGCCAACCGCTATCCCGGTTGCCGTAGACGCCCTGGCTGTGTTTGTGCACAAGGACAACCCGATCCAGCACCTGACCATGGAACAAGTCGACGCGATCTTCTCCTCGACTCGTCTGTGCGGCGCCAAAGCCGACGTGAAAACCTGGGGTGACCTGGGCGTGACCGGCGACTTGGCCAACAAGCCAGTGCAACTGTTCGGTCGTAACTCGGTATCCGGCACCTACGGCTACTTCAAAGAAGAAGCCCTGTGCAAAGGCGACTACAAGCCAAACGTCAACGAACAACCAGGCTCGGCTTCGGTCGTGCAGTCGATCAGCTCCTCGCTGAACGGCATCGGTTACTCGGGCATCGGCTACAAGACTGCAAGCGTGAAGACCGTTGCTCTGGCCAAGAAAGGCAGCACTGACTTCATCGAAGACAGCGAAGAAAACGCCCTGAACGGCAAATACCCGCTGTCCCGCTTCCTGTACGTGTACGTCAACAAAGCCCCGAACAAGCCTCTGGCCCCGCTGGAAGCTGAGTTCGTGAAGCTGGTTCTGTCCAAACAGGGCCAGGAAGTTGTAGTGAAAGACGGCTACATCCCACTGCCAGCCAAAGTCGCCGCCAAGGCCCTGGCTGACCTGGGTCTGAAAGAAGGCAACTAAGCCTGCAATACCCTGTGTAGGGGCAGGCTTTTCTGTGGGAGCGGGCTTGCCCGCGATGCTGGCGACGCGGTTCAAGATTGAAATCGTGTTGATGCCATCGCGGGCAAGCCCGCTCCCACACAAGCCTACCTACACCACTATTTTTTAGTCCGCTGCCAGCCCTGCTCCGCGGTGGATTTCTTGCGTCACTGCATTGTCATCTTTCTGTCATACAGGATCGCTAGGGTGTGCGCATGAATGATCTGGCCAATTCCACCATGACGACGACTTCTCCCCCCAAGCGCATTGATTTCAATACGCCTGAGCTGCAACGCAAGCGCCGCATTCGCGCGCTCAAAGATCGCCTGACCCGTTGGTACGTCTTGATCGGCGGCCTCGCCGTCCTCGGCGCCATCACCCTGATCTTCTTCTTCCTCGCCTATGTCGTCGCGCCGTTGTTCCAGGGTGCCTCGTTGACCAAGGAAGACGCCCTCACGCCTGCGTGGATCCAGGACGCCGGCAAGCCGCTGATGATCTCTCTGGAAGAGCAGAACCAGGTTGCCATGCGGGTTTCCGACAAGGGCCAGGCGCTGTTCTTTGATGTGGACAGCGGCGCTGAGATCAAGCGCGTCGACTTGCCGTTGCCGGCTGGCAGCCAAGTGGTGTCCATTGGTAAAGATCAGCCGGGCAGCCCGTTGGTGATCCTCGGTTTGTCCAATGGCCAATCCCTGGTGTTCCGCCACACCTATAAAGTGTCGTACCCGGACGGCAAGAAAACCATCAACCCAGCAGTCGAATACCCTTACGGTGAAACGCCAATCGTGCTGGACGATGGCGGTCGCCCGCTGGAACACGTTGCACTGAACGCCACTGACTCCTCCCTGGTGGTCGCCGGTTCGTCGGGCTCGCACTTGAACGTGCTGTCGCTGAGCCGCGAAGAAAACATGATGACCGGTGAAGTCACCAGCGAGCAGAAGCGTATCGAGCTGCCGCAAATGACCGAGCCGGTGAAGGCGATCTTCATCGACCCACGCCAGCAGTGGCTGTACGTGATCAACGGTCGCGCCCTGGCCGATGTGTTCAGCCTGCGTGACAAGAGCCTCAACGGCCGCTACAAACTGCTCGAAGACGGCGCTGCCGACATCACTGCCAGCACTCAACTGGTGGGCGGTATCTCGCTGATCGTCGGTAACTCCAAGGGTGGCCTGGCCCAGTGGTTCATGGCCCGCGACCCGGATGGCGAGCAACGCCTGAAACAGATCCGCACCTTCCAGATGGGCACTGCGCCGATCGTGGAAATCACCGCTGAAGAACGTCGCAAAGGCTTCACCGCCCTGGATGCGTCCGGCAAGTTCGGCGTGTTCCACAGCACCGCCCACCGCACTCTGCTGGTCGATCCGGTGGTTGATGGCCAAGGCCTGTTCGGCCTGTCGCCGCGCGCCAACCGCGTGATCGTGGAAGCCGGCGGGAAGCTGCAACCGCTGGTGCTGGACAACCCGCACCCGGAAGTGTCCTGGAGCGCGCTGTGGAGCAAGGTCTGGTACGAAAACTACGACGAGCCTAAATACGTCTGGCAATCGACCGCCGCCAACACCGACTTCGAACCGAAGATGAGCCTGGCTCCGCTGACGTTCGGTACGTTGAAGGCTGCGTTCTACGCCATGCTGCTGGCTGCACCGCTGGCCGTTGCCGCTGCGATCTACACCGCTTACTTCATGGCCCCGAGCCTGCGCCGCAAGGTCAAGCCGGTGATCGAGTTGATGGAAGCGATGCCGACGGTGATCCTCGGCTTCTTCGCCGGCCTGTTCCTGGCGCCGTATGTGGAAGGGCACCTGCCGGGCATCTTCAGTCTGCTGATGCTGTTGCCGATTGGCATCCTGGTGGCTGGTTTTATCTTCAGCCGTTTGCCCGAGTCGTTGCGCCTGCGCGTTCCTGATGGCTGGGAAAGCGCGATCCTGATCCCGGTGATCCTGTTTGTGGGCTGGCTCTCGCTGTACATGAGCCCGTACCTGGAAACCTGGTTCTTCGGCGGCGACATGCGCATGTGGATCTCCCACGATCTGGGCATCACCTACGACCAGCGCAACGCACTGGTGGTCGGCTTGGCCATGGGTTTTGCGGTGATCCCGAACATCTACTCCATCGCCGAAGACGCCGTGTTCAGCGTGCCACGCGGCCTGACCCTGGGCTCCCTGGCCCTCGGCGCCACGCCATGGCAGACCATGACCCGCGTGGTCATCCTGACCGCCAGCCCGGGTATCTTCTCGGCGCTGATGATCGGCATGGGCCGTGCGGTCGGCGAAACCATGATCGTGCTGATGGCCACCGGTAACACCCCGGTGATGGAGATGAACCTGTTCGAAGGCCTGCGCACCCTGGCGGCCAACGTGGCGGTCGAGATGCCGGAATCGGAAGTGGGCGGTAGTCACTACCGTGTGCTGTTCCTCTCGGCACTGGTACTGCTGCTGTTCACCTTCATCATGAACACCCTCGCCGAGCTGATCCGTCAGCGTCTGCGCAAGAAATACTCGTCGCTTTAAGAAAGGTAGAAGTCTGTGAAACAGAACTCCCTGAATGGATGGTTCAAGAGCGGCGCCCCCGGCGTCTGGATCAGCGGTGGCGCGGTGTCCATCGCGGTCATCATGACCATTGGTTTGCTGGCGGTGATTGCCGTGCGTGGCCTCGGCCACTTCTGGCCGGCCGACCTGATCCAGGCCAACTACAGCGTGCCGGGTCTGGAAAACCATATCGTCATCGGCGAAGTGGTGCAGAAGGAAGAAGTGCCGCGCGAGCGCCTGAAAAGCGCTGGCCTGCCTGTGCCGGAGCAAGGCCCGGAATTCATGACCCGCGAGCTGATCAAGGTCGGTAACCGGGACCTGAACGGCAACGACTTCACCTGGATCGTCGGCGAATGGTTGAAGGACCAGACCAAGCCGGTCGAGTTGATGGCCATCGAGCGTCGCGAGTGGGGCAACTTCTACGGCACCCTGGTCAACGTCAAGCAGGACGGCAAGGTCATTGCTGAAGGCGAGGCCGCATGGCCTGAGCTGCAGGCGCGTGTCGACCGTGTGAACAAGCTGGCGGCCCAGCTCAAAAGCCTGGAAAAAACCGATATCGGCGCGATCAACGCCGGGCTGGAGCGCATCCGCCTGCACGGTCGCAAGCTGGAGCTGGAAGGCAAGCTCGACGCCACCGCCCAGGCCGACATGGACACGGGTCGTGCCGAGCTGAACAACCGCTATAAAGAAATCGAAGCGCGCCTGGCTGACCTACACACCCAGTTCAACCGCGACTCGCTGACGGCCCGCGATGGCAACGGCAAGGAAGTGGAAATCGGCATCGGCAAAGTGGTGCACGCTTACCAGCCGAACGCCATGGGCACCATGACCAAGATCGGCTTCTACTTCAGCAAGGTCTGGGAGTTCCTCAGCGACGACCCGCGGGAAGCCAACACCGAAGGCGGGATCTTCCCGGCCATCTTCGGTACCGTGATGATGACCTTGATCATGGCGATGATCGTGACCCCGTTCGGCGTACTGGCGGCGGTGTACCTGCGTGAATACGCCAAGCAGAACACCCTGACGCGGGTTATCCGCATTGCGGTGAACAACCTGGCGGGCGTACCGGCCATCGTCTACGGCGTGTTCGGCCTGGGCTTCTTCGTGTATGTACTGGGTGGTTCGGTTGACCGCCTGTTCTTCGCCGAAGCCTTGCCGGCACCGACCTTCGGTACCCCGGGCCTGTTGTGGGCTTCGCTGACCCTGGCGCTGCTGGCGGTGCCGGTGGTGATCGTGGCCACTGAAGAAGGCCTGGCGCGAATTCCTCGCACTGTGCGTGAAGGCTCCCTGGCACTGGGCGCGACCAAGGCGGAAACGCTGTGGAAAATCGTGCTGCCGATGGCCAGCCCGGCAATGATGACCGGCATGATCCTCGCCGTGGCCCGCGCCGCCGGTGAAGTGGCGCCGCTGATGCTGGTCGGTGTGGTGAAGCTGGCGCCGTCGCTGCCGCTGGATGGCAACTACCCGTACCTGCACCTGGACCAGAAGATCATGCACTTGGGCTTCCATATTTATGACGTCGGCTTCCAGAGCCCGAACGTCGAAGCCGCACGGCCACTGGTGTACGCCACCGCCTTGCTGCTGGTGTTGGTGATCGCCACGCTAAACCTGTCGGCAGTGTGGATTCGTAACCACCTGCGCGAGAAATACAAAGCGCTGGATAGCTGATTTATAAGTCAACGCAGAATAAATGTGGGAGGGGGCTTGCCCCCGATAGCGGCGGATCAGAAACAGATGTGCTGACTGACACACTGCCATCGGGGGCAAGCCCCCTCCCACACAACAGCACAGGGAGCATCCCATGCAACACGAAACCCCTACCCACGGCATCAACATGTCTGCCCTGGGTCGCGACAAGCAGAGCCTGAGCCTGGCCCAGGAAACCGTGGCCATCGAAGTCCCGGGCCTGAGCCTGTTCTACGGTGAAAAGCAGGCGCTGTTCGACGTCAGCATGAACATCCCCAAGCAGCGCGTGACCGCCTTCATCGGCCCGTCGGGCTGCGGCAAGTCCACGCTGCTGCGTACCTTCAACCGCATGAACGACTTGGTGGACGGTTGCCGTGTGGAAGGCGCCATCAACCTCTACGGCAGCAACATCTACCGTAAGGGCGAAGACGTGGCCGAGCTGCGTCGCCGCGTGGGCATGGTGTTCCAGAAGCCAAACCCGTTCCCCAAGACCATCTACGAAAACGTGGTCTACGGCCTGCGCATCCAGGGCATCAACAAGAAACGCATCCTCGACGAAGCCGTTGAGTGGGCGTTGAAAGGTGCGGCGCTGTGGGACGAGGTCAAGGACCGTCTGCACGACTCGGCACTCGGTCTGTCCGGTGGCCAGCAGCAACGTCTGGTGATCGCCCGTACCATCGCCGTGGAGCCGGAAGTATTGCTGCTCGACGAACCGTGCTCGGCACTCGACCCGATCTCTACGCTGAAAGTCGAAGAACTGATCTACGAGCTCAAGTCCAAGTTCACCATCGTGATCGTGACCCACAACATGCAACAGGCGGCACGGGTTTCCGACTACACCGCGTTCATGTACATGGGCAAGCTGGTGGAATTCGGCGACACCGATACCCTGTTCACCAACCCGGCCAAGAAGCAGACCGAAGACTACATCACCGGTCGCTACGGCTAGAGCACGCTGGTTCTGATTGCACTGAATGCTGCGGTTCTCCGCACCTTACCGGACGCTCCAAGGACACCCACATGATTAGCAAAGAAGGCCTTACCCATCACATCTCCGCGCAGTTCAACGCCGAGCTTGAGGAAGTGCGCAGCCACCTCCTGGCGATGGGCGGGCTGGTGGAGAAGCAAGTCAACGACGCCGTCACCGCGCTGATCGAGGCCGACTCGGGCCTGGCCCAGCAAGTGCGCGAGATCGATGACCAGATCAACCAGATGGAGCGCAACATCGACGAAGAATGCCTGCGCATTCTGGCCCGTCGCCAGCCAGCGGCCTCCGACCTGCGTTTGATCATCAGCATCTCCAAGTCGGTGATCGACCTGGAGCGCATCGGCGACGAAGCCACCAAGATCGCCCGTCGTGCCATCCAGCTGTGCGAAGAAGGCGAAGCCCCGCGCGGTTATGTGGAAGTGCGTCATATCGGCGACCAGGTGCGCAACATGGTGCGCGATGCTCTGGACGCGTTTGCCCGCTTCGACGCCGAACTGGCGTTGTCGGTGGCGCAGTACGACAAGATCATCGACCGCGAATACAAGACGGCGTTGCGTGAGCTGGCCACCTACATGATGGAAGACCCACGCTCTATCTCGCGGGTCTTGAACATTATCTGGGTGCTGCGTTCCCTGGAGCGTATCGGCGACCACGCGCGCAACATCTCTGAGCTGGTGATCTACCTGGTGCGCGGCACCGACGTGCGGCACATGGGCCTCAAACGCATGAAAGCCGAAGTTGAAGGCACAGCCGACCAAATCCCTAATGTTCCGGGCGAACCTGACGATAAGTAAGGTTGCCCGAGAAATTAACGCCCGGCCTCAGGCCGGGCGTTTTTGTTTGTGGCACATGAATTTTTTGCGCAGCCGGGGCAATAAAGTCCGACTGTGACTACCGAGTTTTGGCAAAATGCCATCAGTCAGGCGTCTTGCGTGCCGTTTATAGGGTGAAGGGTCGATGAGTAAAGTCAGTGTATTGGTGGTGGATGACGCCTCGTTTATCCGCGACCTGGTGAAGAAGTGCCTGCGCAACTACTTCCCCGGGATCAAGATTGAAGATGCGGTAAACGGCAAAAAGGCCCAGGCCATCCTGATGCGCGAGACCTTCGACCTGGTGCTGTGCGACTGGGAAATGCCGGAAATGTCGGGCCTGGAGCTGCTGACCTGGTGCCGTGAGCAAGCCCATCTGAAGGCCATGCCTTTCGTGATGGTGACCAGCCGTGGCGACAAGGAAAACGTGGTCCAGGCGATCCAGGCCGGCGTCTCCGGTTACGTCAGCAAGCCGTTCACCAACGAGCAGTTGCTGAACAAGGTCAAGCAGGCCCTGCACAAGATCGGCCGCCTCGACGCCCTGATCGCCAGTGCCCCGACCAAGATGAGCTCGGCTTTCGGTAACGACTCCTTGAGCGCCCTGACCGGCGGTAAGCCCGAAGCAGTACGCCCGGCACCGGTGGCCGCAGCGGCACCCGCACCGAGCAAAGGCCTGCTCAACAGCCCACCGGTCCAGGCACCTGCTGCCGCGCCGGCGGGCGGTCGTGGCCAAGGCCAACTGCGCTTGTCCAGCGGCAACCAGCAATGCGTGATCAAGGCGCTGAGCATCAAGGAAGCGCTGCTGGTGGTACGCCGTGGTGAAGTCCTGCCTCAGGTACTGGAAAGCGCGGTGCTCGACCTTGAGCAAGGTGAAAACGCCGAAGTGGCGCGCCTCAACGGCTACCTGCACGCCATCGTCGCCTACGAGCCCAAGCCTGACAGCGACTGGCTGCAACTGACCTTCCGCTTCATCGACCAGGACGCGCAGAAGCTCGACTACATCTCCCGCCTGATCGCACGCGGCACGGCGCAAAAGCACTTCGTGCCGGGTGCTTGATCGCCTGGATCAAGGGAATCGACCGACCGTCTGATTCCCGTTGGGCCGCTTGATTTATATCTGTTTCGATATAGCCTCTCGATAACGCGTCAGTGTTATCGAGCCTTTGCTATGCCTTGAAACACACCCGCACCGCCTCTGGCTGAATCGTTGATTAGGCTTCTTCTTTCCAGGAAAGGAGAATTCAATGCCAAGGCATAAGGATGTGGTGTCTCTAGGCAGCTCGCTCAAGGATCTCAAGGAATTCCCTCTCGACGCCCGAAGGGCTGCCGGCTTTCAGTTGGATCTATTGCAGCAGGGTGAACAGCCTTTTGATTGCAAACCGATGAAGACTATCGGGAGGGGCGTCAGTGAAATTCGGATCACTGAGGAATCAGGAGCTTTTCGAGTGTTTTATGTGGTCAACTGGCCAGAGGCCATCTATCTGCTGCATGCGCTGCGCAAGACCACACAGAAAACCGAAGGGCGAGATATCGAGCTGGCTCGCGCCAGGTTGCAGGAGTTAGGTTGAGCCATGAACAATCAAAAAGTTTACGGTGAGCGTTTCAGCTGTGTTTGGGACGCGCTGGAAGATACGCCCCAGCAAGCCGCCAATATGCGGCTGCGTTCAAAATTGTTGTTGGAGCTGTGCCAGGCCATTCGCAGCTGGGAGCTTTCTCAAAAAGATGCGGCACACAGACTGGGCATCAGCCAGCCCCGACTTAACGACGTCCTCACTGGCAAGATCGACAAGCTCTCTCTGGACGCCTTGGTCAATCTATCGGCGGCTGCGCAAATGAACGTGGATATCTGTTTCAACGGGCTGCCAGCCTAAACAAAAGTTGTCATCAAACCGCGCTAACCTGCCGCTCAGTCATCTGGGCAGGTTCACGCTATGCTCGTGCGCTTATTGCTGTGCAGTGGGCTGGCGACGGTCGCTTTGTCGGCCCAAGCCATGACCCTCTACAAATCCACCGATGCCAATGGCGTGGTGTTCTTCAGTGACCGGCATACCCCGGGCGCCCAAGCGTTTGTGATCCAGGAGCGCAGGGTTGAACGCGTGAAACCCCCGATGCCTGGAGTGCCCAAGCCGACTTATTCACCACAAGCCTACCGCTACCCGCTGCCCTGGCGTGGTGGACCGTTTCGCCTCACCCAAGGCCCCAACGGCAACTTCAGCCATACCGACGCCAAAAGCCGCTACGCCATGGACATCGCCATGCCCGAAGGCACGCCGATCATTGCGGCGCGCAGTGGCATGGTGGTGAAAACCGAGAACGAGCAAGTCGGGCGTGGCAATGATGCGTCAGGGAATTTTGTGCGGGTGCGCCATGACGACGGCAGCGAGGCAGTGTACCTGCACCTCAAGCAAGGCTCAGTGAGTGTCAGGACGGGGCAGCGTGTGAGTGTGGGAAGCCCACTGGCGCTGTCGGGCAATACTGGCAACAGCAGCGGGCCGCATCTGCATTTTGTGGTGCAGCGCGCCACGGAAGCGGGGCTGGTATCGATCCCGTATGAGTTCAACCAGCCGGTGGGCACGCTGCCCAACTTTGCAGCAGGCCTGTAGGAGCCCGGCTTGCCGGCGATAGTGACCTTGGGAACTGTGATGTTCTCACGGGCCACATCGCCGGCAAGCCGGGCTCCTACAGGGGGTGTTTAGTCGAGCAGCAGGACCTTGGCCAGCACGATTTTCGGGCCTTTCATCTTCTTGATGATGATGCGCAGGCCTTCCACTTCCAGCACTTCTTCCTCTTCCGGCACGCGCTTGAGCGTGTCGTAGATCAGGCCGGCCAGGGTTTCGGCTTCGATGTGGTCCAGGTCCACGCCCAGCAGGCGCTCCACCTTGAACAGCGGCGTGTCACCGCGCACCAGCAACTTGCCCGGCTGGTACGCCAGGATGCCGCGTTCGGCCTTGCGATGTTCGTCCTGGATATCGCCTACCAGCACTTCCAGCACGTCTTCCATGGTGAGGTAGCCGATGATCTTGCCGTCGGCCTCTTCCACCAGGGCGAAGTGAGCGCCGCCTTTGCGGAACTGCTCCAGCAACTGGGACAGCGGCATATGCCGCGATACGCGCTCCAGCGGGCGGGTCAGCTCGGCCAGGTTGAACGATTCCGGGATGTGGTCCAGGGCGGCCAGTTCCAGCAGCAGGTCCTTGATGTGCAACAGGCCCACGAACTCATTGCGGTCGGCGTCGTACACCGGATAGCGGCTGAATTTGTGGCGACGGAACAGCGCGAGGATTTCCTTGAGCGGGGCATTGAAGTCCAGGGTCACCAGGTCTTCCCGGGAGTTGGCCCAGTCCACCACTTCCAGCTCGCCCATTTCCACGGCCGAGGCCAGCACGCGCATACCTTGGTCGCTCGGGTCCTGGCCACGGCTGGAGTGCAGGATCAGCTTGAGTTCTTCGCGGCTGTAATGGTGTTCATGGTGCGGGCCAGGCTCACCCTGGCCGGCAATGCGCAGGATCGCGTTGGCGCTGGCATTGAGCAGGTAGATCGCCGGGTACATGGCCCAGTAGAACAGGTACAGCGGCACCGCCGTCCACAGCGACAACAGCTCGGGTTTGCGGATGGCCCAGGATTTGGGCGCCAGCTCGCCGACCACGATGTGCAGGTAGGAAATCACGAAGAAGGCGGCAAAGAACGACACGCCCTTGATCACTTCCGGCGATTGCACGCCCACGGCGCCCAGCAGCGGCTCGAGGATGTGCGCGAAGGCCGGCTCACCGACCCAGCCCAGGCCCAGGGAGGCGAGGGTGATACCCAACTGGCAGGCCGACAGGTAAGCGTCGAGCTGGCTGTGCACGGTGCGCAGGATCTGCCCGCGCCAACCGTTCTTATGGGCAATGGCCTCGACCCGGGTGGCACGCAGTTTGACCATGGCAAATTCCGCCGCAACGAAGAAACCGTTGAGCAGTACCAGGATCAGTGCAAAAAGAATCATGCCGAAGTCGGCGAAGAGTGTGGCGAGGGTGATACCAGGGGAAGGGTCCATGATGGGGTTTTGCAGGTTCCGTGTGTTCAATAAGGGGTGGCAGGTGGGCCGCAAAGGCGGGCGCAAGTCGGCCAATGTAGCGGCTGACGGGGCGCTTGCCTAGTGCCCGCTGCCGGGTGGGGCCTGCGGAAACGATACAAATCCAATGTGGGAGCTGGCTTGCCTGCGATGGCGGGGTGTCAGTTGGCATATTTGCAGCTGACTCACCGCC
>NZ_JBWKRS010000015.1:75350-158204 GCF_059419385.1 Pseudomonas sp. GW821-FHT05H12
CTCCCCCCCCCCCCCCCCCCCCCCCCCCCCCCCCCCCCCCCCCCCCCCCCCCCCCCCCCCCCCCCCCACCCCAGCTCCCACACGTGGTTCAGTGTTGTGTTCGGGTTATTCATCATTCCCGACCAGCCGCGAACGGGTCATCTGCACCGGTGGAAAGTGGCAGGTAAAGGTACTGCCATGCCCCAGCACGCTGCTGATTTCCAGGCGGGCACGGTGGCGCAGCAACACGTGCTTGACGATGGCCAGGCCGAGCCCGGTGCCGCCGGTGTTGGAGTTGCGGCTGGAGTCCACACGGTAGAAACGCTCGGTCAGGCGCGGCAGGTGCTTGGCGTCGATGCCGATACCCGAATCCTGCACGCTGAGGTGCGCGCCGTGCTCGTCGGCCCACCAGCGGATGCGGATATTGCCCTTGTCCTGGGTGTATTTCACGGCGTTGAACACCAGGTTGGAAAAAGCGCTGCGCAACTCGCCTTCACTGCCTTTGAGCAGCACGGCCGGGTCGGCCTCCAGGGTGATCTGTTGTCCGCGCTGGCCGGAAAGGGCCTGGGCGTCGTTCTTGATGGTCTGCAACAGGCTTTGCACGGCCACGGGGTGGTTGTCCGACGGGTAATCGGTGGCCTCCAGCTTGGCCAGCAACAGCAGGTCGTTGAGCAGGGTCTGCATGCGTGAACCTTGCTGCTGCATCTGCTGCAGGGCACGGCTCCAGCGCGGGTTGATCTCGTCGACGTTGTCCAGCAGCGTCTCCAGGTAACCGCAGATCACCGTCAAGGGCGTGCGCAGTTCGTGGGAGACGTTGGCAACGAAGTCTTTGCGCATCTGTTCAAGCTGATGGATACGGGTGACATCGCGCACCAGCATCAAGTGTTCATTGTTGCCGTAGCGCGTCAGGTACAGCTGGATGCGCACGCGGTCGTTGGTGGGCGAGGGGATTTCCAGGGCTTCTTCGTAGTTCTCCTGTTCGAAGTACTCCTTGAAGCGCGGGTGGCGCACCAGGTTGGTCACCGGTTGGCCGCTGTCCTGGGGTGTCTTGAGGCCCAGCAAGGTCTCGGCGGCGCGGTTCCACCATTCCAGGTTGCCGTCGCTGTCGAGCATGATCACCGCGTCTTTGAGCGCGGCAGTGGACTCTTGCACGCGGTCGATCACCGCTTGCAGGCGCCCGCGGACCCGTTGGTCGCGGCGTTGCAGGTGGTAGATGCTGTCGAACACCTCGCCCCACAGGCCGTAGCCGTCGGGTGGTGCTTCATCGGGTTTGTGCTGGCGCAGCCATTCATGCAGGCGCAACAGTTGCTTGAGGGTCCAGCCCAGGTACAGGCCGATACCGACGGCCAGGCTCCAGCCGTAATAACCGCTGACCAGGCCCACCAACAGGCAGCCGGTGATCAACAGAAGCATGTGGCGGATCAGGGTGCCATGCCAGTTCTGGTTCACTTAAACATGCGTCCTTGTCAGCTGTTAAGGAAGGAAAGGGGCTGGCTCAGCCTTTGGTGGAAAAGCGATAGCCAGTGCCGCGCACGGTTTGTACCAGATTCTCGTAGGCATCGCCCAAGGCTTTGCGCAGGCGACGGATGTGCACGTCCACGGTGCGTTCTTCCACGTACACGTTGCCGCCCCAGACCTGGTCCAGCAGTTGGCCACGGGTGTAGGCGCGTTCCTGGTGGGTCATGAAAAATTGCAGCAGGCGGTATTCGGTCGGGCCCATCTCGGCCGGCTTGCCGTCGATGGTCACGCGGTGGCTGATCGGGTCCAGGATCAGGCCGTCGACTTCGATCGGTGCTTCACCGTCGGTCGGGCCAGCGCGGCGCAATACGGCCTTCAGACGCGCGACCAGCTCACGTGGGGAAAAAGGTTTGGTGATGTAGTCATCGGCGCCCACTTCCAGGCCCTGGATCTTGTTGTCCTCTTCACCCTTGGCGGTGAGCATGATGATCGGGATGTCCCCGGTCAGCTCGTCACGCTTGAGGCGACGGGCCAGCTCGATGCCGGAGGTGCCGGGCAGCATCCAGTCCAGCAGGATCAGGTCCGGCTTGCGGTCGACGATAATGGCATGGGCCTGCTGGGAGTTCTCCGCCTCCAGGCAGTCATAGCCGGCCATTTCCAACGCAACGGCGATCATCTCGCGAATGGGCGCTTCGTCGTCAACGATCAGAATGCTCCTGCCAACCATGCCTAAATCCTCTTGTCATTTAACTGTCTTGCGCCGCATTAGATAACGGAATTATTGCAGTCGTGTGACAGTAATTTAGTCGCTTGGGCAATTCGCGCCTCTCTGGACTACGCTTTGGGTCCGAATCCTTACAACCACAAAAGGAAGGTTCCGATGGCTATCAACAGTGTTTCCTGGAAAGCCCTGCTGGTCACGGCGGCGTTGACGCTGCCGACACTGGCCTTCGCGGCGGACCCCGCGATGACGAAAGACGGGATGCTGGTGGATCACAAGGGCATGACGCTCTATACCTTCGCCAAGGATGCTGACGGCAAGTCGGTGTGCAACGACAAGTGCGCGACCAACTGGCCACCGTTGACGGCCGCCTCGACTGACAAGTCTTCAGGCAAATGGACGGTGATCACCCGCGATGATCAGAAAAGCCAATGGGCCTATGATGGCAAGCCGCTCTACACCTTCGTGATGGACAAGAAGGCCGGGGACATGACCGGTGACGGCAAAATGGACGGCGCCTGGAAAGTCGCCAAACCTTGATACACCGCTATCGCCGGCAAGCCGGCTCCTACAGCGGAATGCATTCCAAATGTGGGAGCGGGCTTGCCCGCGAAGGCGCCAGCCCAGCCGCTACGAAACTTCAGCGAAACGCGTAGTCCGCCACAATCCCGACAAAGATCGCCAACCCAGCCCAATGGTTATGCAGGAACGCCTTGAAGCACTTCAAGCGGTCCTTGTCCCGGGTGTACCAGAACTCCCAGGCAAAACAGCCCGCTGCGGCCAACAGTCCCAAATGGAACCAGCCTCCCAGTTCGAACCGTGCCCCCGCCAGTAACAGGCACACCAGAGAAAGGCCTTGCAGGGTGAGGATGATCACGCGGTCGGCATCGCCGAACAGAATGGCGGTGGATTTCACACCGATCTTCAAGTCGTCGTCACGGTCAGTCATCGCGTAATAGGTGTCGTAGCCCACCGTCCACAGCAGGTTGGCAATATAGAGCAGCCACGCCGTGGCCGGCAGGTGGCCGGTTTCTGCGGTGAACGCCATCGGCATGCCCCAGGAAAACGCTGCCCCCAGCACCACTTGCGGGTAATAGGTGTAGCGCTTCATGAACGGGTAGCTCGCCGCCAGGGCCAGGCCGCCCAGGGACAGCAGGATGGTGGTGGCGTTGGTCAGCAATACCAGCAGGAAACTGATGCCCATCAGCACTGCAAAAAACACCAGCGCCTCTTTTGAGCTGATCTTGCCGCTGACCAGCGGGCGTTGCTCGGTGCGCTTTACATGGCCATCGACCTTGCGGTCGGCCCAGTCATTGATCACGCAACCACCGGCGCGGGTCAGCACCACGCCCAGTACGAAAATCACGATGTTGATCAGGGAAGGCGAGCCCTTGCCGGCAATCCACAGTGCCCACAATGTCGGCCACAGCAGCAGGTAGATGCCGATCGGCTTGTCCATGCGGGTCAGCTGAATGAAGTCCCAGGCCCTGGGGTTCAGGTGGTTCAAGGACTTGAGCACACGTTGATACATCAGCAGTTCTCCGGGTGGTCGTGCAGCGCGTGCCAGAAACTCGGCAAGAAGATTTCCGCCACCAGCACACTCAGCGCCCCACGGTCGAAGCGCGAACGGCGCCCCCACAACCCCTCAGCCTTGTCCGCCGCAGGCAGCCAGTCCCTTGGGTAATGGCACACTTCAATGGCTTGGCGGGTGAACGCCTGATCGCAAAACAGCAGCTCGCCCAGGGAGCGGCTGCCCAGTTCATCCATGTGCAGGCCGTCACCTTGCAAGGCACCGCGTGAGGCCACGCTACGGGCGAACACCCATGGCTGGCCATGCCCACGCAGATACACCTCGCGCACCCAGCCAAGGGTGGCCGCAGGCAGGCCCAGGGCCGCGCACTCGTCATCGCGCAGCGGCTGCCAGCCTTCGAACAGCGGCGTCACGCTGAAACCGTCGTTGGACAGCCACGTCAGCCGTCGCGTCAGCGAGTCTTCGTTGAACAGCCAATTGAGGGTCAGGGGCGTGGGCAAGGGGCTCAGAAGGCTCTGGGTCAGCCATTGGCAAGCATCGGGACGGGCGATTGAGTGCGGCACGGTGAGTCAGTATTGGCAGCAAAAGAGGCGGCGAGCTTACCATGGCGGCTTGATCTTTTGCCGGGCTGAACCGGCTCCATGCGTCGATCATGCTTGCATCTGCCGGCCCCGATCAGTACAAAACGCCCTGAGCCGCACGGCAACGTTGGTCTATCGACCGTCGGCCAAGATGCCTGGACCCTGAGGAAGCAAGTAAATGAAGAAGTGGCAATGTGTAGTCTGCGGCCTGATCTATGACGAGAAAGACGGTTGGCCAGATGACGGAATCCCGCCTGGCACCCGTTGGGAAGACGTCCCGGAAGACTGGCTGTGCCCGGACTGCGGCGTGGGCAAGATGGATTTCGAAATGATCGAAATCGGCTGATCTGAATTTAAAGAACCGTACTACAAGGAGAAAGGAATGAACGCACCTGTCGTGATCATCGGCACAGGATTGGCCGGTTACAACGTGGCCCGGGAGTTTCGCAAGCTCGACAGCGAGACCCCATTGCTGCTGATCACCGCGGATGACGGGCGCTCCTACTCCAAGCCCATGCTCTCCACCGGCTTTGGCAAGAACAAGGAAGCCGATGGCCTGAGTATGGCTGAACCCGGCGCGATGGCCGAGCAACTCAAGGCCGAAGTGCGCACCCACACCCGTGTCAGCGGCATCGACCCTGGCCACAAGCGCTTGTGGATCGGTGAGGAAGCGGTGGCTTACCGCGACCTGATCCTGGCCTGGGGCGCCGAAACCGTGCGTGTACCGGTGGAAGGTGATGCAGCTGAGCTGATTTTCCCCATCAATGACCTCGAAGACTATGCGCGTTTTCGCGCGGCGGCTGCGGGCAAACGCCGCGTGTTGCTGCTCGGCGCCGGCCTGATCGGCTGCGAGTTTGCCAATGACCTGATCCTCGGCGGCTACGAAATCGATCTGGTGGCGCCCTGCGAGCAAGTCATGCCGACCCTGCTGCACCCGGCGGCCGCCGCTGCCGTGCAGGCCGGGCTCGAAGGCCTCGGCGCGCGCTTCCACCTCGGGCCTGTGCTCAACCGCTTGCAGCGCACGGCGGACGGCCTGGAAGCGCACCTGTCCGACGGTGAAGTGGTGCATTGCGACCTGGTCGTCTCGGCCATCGGCCTGCGCCCACGGGTCGACTTGGCGGCCGCTGCCGGCCTGCAAACCAATCGTGGGATCACGGTAGACCGTCATCTCAAGACCTCCCACGCCAATATCTACGCCCTGGGCGATTGCGCCGAGGTCGACGGCCTGAACCTGCTGTACGTGATGCCGCTGATGAGCTGCGCCCGAGCCCTGGCCCAGACCCTGGCCGGCAACGCCACGGCCGTCAGCTACGGGCCGATGCCGGTGACCGTGAAGACACCGGTGTGCCCGCTGGTGGTTTCGCCACCACCACGGGGTACCGAAGGTGTATGGAGCGTTGAAGGCCAGGGCGCCGACATCAAGGCCCTGTGCCGCGACGCAGGCGGGCGCCTGTTGGGTTACGCGCTGACCGGCACCGCCGTCATGGAAAAACTGGCCCTGAACAAAGAACTTCCGCCGTTGCTGGCGTAAATACCTGTCGTTCTGTCGGAATCAGCACGGTCTTACCCCTAGAAAGGTCGCCGCGAGACTGGCGGAGCGTGCGAGGGCATGCCATCCTCACTCCCGTCTGCCGCAGAGTAGAGCCTGCGGCGCCTTGGGCGCTGCTCCAGCAGAGAGCAGCACGGACATAACAACAAAAAACCGTCAAAGAGGCTTCACTTATGCGTAAACCAGAACTCGCAGCCGCCATTGCTGAAAAAGCAGATCTCACCAAAGAACAGGCCAACCGCGTACTCAACGCCGTTCTCGAAGAAATCACCGGCGCCCTGCATCGCAAGGACAGCGTCACCCTGGTTGGCTTCGGCACCTTCCTGCAACGCCACCGTGGCGCCCGCACCGGCAAAAACCCGCAAACCGGTGAGCCTGTGAAGATCAAGGCCAGCAACACCGTTGCGTTCAAGCCGGGCAAGTCGCTCAAAGACAGCGTTAACCCGTAACAGCGACACCGTCTCGAAGGGAGGCGGGGCGGTAAAAAGAATGGGCACGCCGACTGGGTCGGGTGCCCATTTTTTGTAGGCTGGAGAATGTCAGGCCAGTAGTAACCTCCCGGTTACAACTCCCCCCAAGGATCAAATTTATAAGTGGCATCCAACGGTGTGAACGCTAGCCCAAAGAGCGCCTTGGATTCGAACATCGCCTTGAACTCAGCCGAACAGACCGTTTCGTTAATATCCGTGCATAGAAACAGGTGTTGATGAATGCCTGGTTTTATCTTGAATGATTCGATGGACTCAAAAACGATAGCGGGTACATCACTTTCTTCTGGTGTCTTGAGTTTGCCGGTGTATTTGTCGCGGTCGATGGTGAATACCGAATGCTCAAGATCAAGCAGGCTGAGTCGGGCGGTCGGAACGAAAAGGTTGTAGCGTTTTTCAGGTGTTTTTTTTCCTTTTAACTCTATCTCGACCTGACGCGTGATATGAGGAATTTCGAGCGTTGCGCAGATGTTCAAGACGGCATCTGTCGCCAGTAACTCCTCAATCATGAGGTCCGCTTTCAACTCCTTGATCTTGGCTTTGACTTTATAAGCGCTAGCAAACTGACTCTCATCCGGTGTTTCTGAAGGGTAATGAAACTCCGGGACGCCAGGAGTCCAGTCCGACTCAAAGAAGCTGGGCGCATCCGCCCCGTTGGTGTGGTAGTTCACGATGAAAAAATCAGCGCTGGCGCCGGTCATAAAAGTCGTCCTGTAACTGCATCAGTTTTGAAGAGGCCATTCTGCAGCCCGCCGCTCGCCCATTTTTGGATGTTCGAGACTTCCAGTGCGAGGTCCATATCAGATAACCCGGATTGTTGTTTGTTCAAGCCCCTGAGCCTGTCCCTGACAGCATCGGTGTACTTGTTATGGTTCGACCAATGTCCAGGAAGCTGCGTTTTGGCGGCAAGGTCTTTTGATCCTGGCAGGAAAGCACCGTTGGAGGCGCCATCCGGGTCCCAACCTATCTTTTTCAGCCTGGAGAACATTTTGCCGAACTCTTTGTGTTTGATCAGCTCCTCGGGTATCAGGTGATGGTTGGCCATACCGTCACCTTTGCGAGCCCCCATGTTCTTGCCTAGCTTCGTCGAGCACCAGCCCAGTGGGTCACTCCAGCCCAGAGGGTTGGTGGCGTACTGATAGAGGTTAATGCCGCCCAGCAATCCAACCGGGTCTTCTGTAGTGAATCTGCCGATATCGGGGTCATAAAGATAAAGGGGTCAGATTTATTTATAGTCCCTGTTTGGAGTAAATAGACCCGTCCCCTTTATCGCCATCGCCTTTATCGTTGAGTAAGCGGTCTATTTTTATTTGGAGTCAAACAATTCTTGCGTATGCCGGACTGCCTTGTTTACGCGCTCTGAAGCGGTAACGCTATCAATGCGTAAGTCGTCGGGTGTGTGCTCATAGTCCATGACCTCGTCCTCTTTTAGCGCTCCACGCAGATGGGCAATTACTCTGAAAATTATGTGATGCATACGCCAGCAAATTGAGGGTTCAATATTTACCAACTGTTCCTCAGATGCGGGCTTGCTTACGCCGCCGGTCCAGATTTCTGACTCAAACGCGAATTGAATTCTGTCATAACCAGAGGTGGATTTTGTGTAGTCGGGGTCACTGAAAAGAATCTTCCAGCGAGGGAGATCTGAAAAACGCATGCTGCAGAAAATCGGTCGAAACAAACGTTTTGAGGTGTCCACCTCGCTGATCGAGGTTGGGATTTGTGTATAGAATTTCTCAAAAACCTCAATCAGATGTCCCAGCGCAGGAGGAATCATCTCGATATAGCGTGCAATCACAAAGCCAGGCTCATCTGAAGCGTTGAGGGCTGGGATGTAGAAAAGATCACCCGGCTTGGGTGCCTTGAGGGTTTTCATACAGCAGCCTCTTTTAGGTACAAGATTTGATTTTGCTCGGCTTGATGCCCAGCGCTTTGGCCGCAGCCCTGTAGTTTTTATAGTGACTTTTGCCCCGTGCATCAGTGCGGCTTTTATTGATGGGTTCGATGACGTTGCCGGGGAATTTGCCTTTTGTTTTGTATTTCTCTCGGTAGGCCTGTTCGTAACCTTTGGCTTGAGAGTAAGTCATCTTGCCGTCCTGACCTTTCAACACACGCAGCTCTCCTTTTCCAAGCCGCGTGGACCTGTCGTGCTGACTTTCACGCGCCGCAGGATCCTGCTCGGTGTGACCGATGTAGTAAGGCGTTTTAGCACCGGGGGCGTAGAGCCCGTAAACATAGAAACCAGGTTTGTTTAGGGGCGTTGGGGTCCAGCCTAGTGGATCCAGCCAGGTAATAGGGTTTGCACCGTACGAGTAGAGGTTCAGGCCACCCAGCAACCCAATCGGATCCGGCGTCGTAAACCGCCCCACATCCGGATCATAAAACCTGAACGTATTGAAATGCAGCCCCGTCTCCCGATCCAGATACTGCCCCTGGAACCGCAGATTCTGCTCTTCAATGTAATAAGGCTCGCGCACCTCCTCCAGCGTGTTGCCCCACACCCGGTAAGTCGCCTGCCAGACGCTGTGCCCATCGGCCTCGGTCAGTTGTTCCGGCAACCCATTTAGATCGTTGTGGTAGTAACGAATCTTCTGCAACGGGCCCATGCCATCGACGCGGGCCAGCAGTTCATAGCCGTCATCGTCGTAAACAAAGAGGCTGGTCTGGCTGTGTTTATGCTCCTGCAACAACCGCAGTCCATCCCACACAAACTGCGTTCCTCCCAGCGGATACCCGTCACTGCCATGCTGGGTTTTTTCGATGCGTCGGCCCAGCGGGTCGTAGGCCATTCGCACGACGCTGCCGTCATCGTTACGCACTTCAATCAAGCGGCTTTCAGCATCGTAGGCAAACCGCTGCACGCCCCGTTTGGCGCTGCGTTTTTCGATCATCCGCCCAAACGCATCGTAGCAATAACGCTTGTCCTGATAGGTCAGCAACTTGTTATGCACCACCAACCCGGCACCCGCCTGCGGGCCGTCCAGCAGGTTGGCGGCGGCGTCGTAGGCGAAGGTTTCGCGCTGGCCGTGCAGGCTGTCCTGGCTGGCGATGATGCGGCCGGTGGCGTCGTAGTGCAGCAGTTGGCGGTGCTGTGCGGCGGGTTGTTGGTCGAGTTTGCCGATCAGGTTGTCGGCGGGATCGTATTCGAACTGCTTTTGCGCAGCCGCCGGCATCAACGATGGCTGACTTGCCAAGCGGCGTTGGCGCGAACGCAGGCGGCCACTACGGTCGTATTCGCTGCGGGTGGTGAGTTGGCCCTGGGTGCGCAGTACTTCGCGGTGCAGGCGGTCACGCTCAAAGTCGCTGACGACCTGGCCGTCGAGGTTGATCTGGTGCAGATGGCCGCTGCCGTAATACAGGCGATTGAGCCAGCGGCCGTCCGGCAGTTGGGTCTGGATCAGGTTGCCGAGTTCGTCGTAGTGGTGTTGCAGGTTGCCCGCCGAACTCTGCTCGCAAAGCAGTTGGCCGAGGGCATCGTAGGCAAAGCCCAGGGTTTGGACGTTGCCCTGCGAATCGGTGAAGGTGACAGCCGTGAGCTGGTCCACTGCGTCGTAGCTGTAGTCGGTGCGGCCATCGTCGGTGGTCTTGGCAATCAGCCGGCCCACTGCATCGCGTTCCAATCGATGGACGATAGGCGCGGGCGGCGTTTCGGGCACCAGGGCCAGACCGTTTCCGTAAGGCGCCGGCACGGCAGTCACCGCCGTGACGTTATCCAGCGGGTCATAGCTGTAGTGCTTGACGCTGCCGTCGAGGTCCTGCTGTTCAACCAGACGGTCGCCAGCATCCCAGGCAAAACGATAACGCTCGTCGTTTTCGTTGATCAGCGCTTGCAGCCGTCCATAGCTGTCATAGCCGAACTGCACCTGCCGGCCATGGGCGTCGATGCGCTGGCTGACTAGGCCACGGCGATTATGTTGATAGAGCGTCGTATGCCCGGCCGGGTCGGTGTAGCCCACCAATTGGCCGCTGACCGCGCGCTGGTACTGCTCGGTACGGCCGTCCGGCAATTGGGTGGTGAGCAGACGGCCCTGGGCGTCATAGCTGAATTGGGTACGCTCACCCAGGGCATCGGTAATGACCTGCAGATAGCCGCGCTCGTCGTAGCTGAATCGCATCGGGTAACCTGAGCAGTCGATGTGCTCGACCAGTTGTCCGAACGGGTTCCAGCGCAGCTTTTTGCTTTTGCCAGTGGCGTCAATAATTTCCACGGGCTGGCCGTGGGCGTCATAACGATAGCGCGTGACGTAGCCCAGTGGATCGGTTTCGGCGATGCAGTTGCCGCGTGAGTCATAGCGATATTGCCAGCTGTTTTCGGCGGCGTCGGTTTCCACCAGGGGCAAGGCCCAATGTTCCAACCACAGCGTCGAATCGCTGCGACCCAGCGGGTCGGTTTCGCCGATCAGGTTGCCGGCCTCGTCGTAGCTGTATTCAAAGCGCCCGCCCAGCGGGTCGGTGGCGCTGAGCAACTGGCGCTCGTCGTTCCATTCGAACAGCCAGGTGTGGTCAAGGTTGTCGCTGTAACGAATGATCTGGTGTTGGGTGTTCCAATGCCGGGTACTGACGCGTTGCAAGCCGTCGGTAATACGGGTGATACCGACCTGCAAGTCATAGTCGAACTGGTAAGCGTCGCCCTCATCGGTCCAGTGCCGTACCACGCGCCATTCCAAACCTTCAACCAAAGACCATTCGTAGAAGCAACGAAGCCCGGTCGGCAGTTGATGCTCCACCATCCTGCGACCGCTGTCGTAGGCAAAACGACGCTGAACCTGGCCCGTCGCATCGCGCACTTCAGCCAGGCTGCCCTGCGCGTCGAAGCCATAGCTGACCAGCACTTCTCGGCGCTGATCAGGGTACAGACGTTCGATGCGCGCCAACTGGCCCTGATCACGGATCAACTCAACCTGCACCAGGTCGAATGTGTCGCGTAGCCGCACCATGTACCCGGCTTCGTCATAATCGATATAGATGCGGTTGTCGTTTCGGTCGCCCAATTGAGTAAGGCGCAGCAGCGACGGGTTGGCGGAGGGTTCAAGCAAGCGATACAGGCCGTCATCGCTCTCGATTAGCAACTGCCCATTGAGGTGACGCCGCACCGCGAGCCCTTCACCGGCGCTGAATACCGCGCCGCCCAAGGGAATCGAGCCCATGTCGATAGGCCGACCTTGCTCATCGGTATAAATCAGCGTTTCACCGCCCTCTGAATGGGGCAGGATCTCGACGCACACTTCATATGGGACGCTCCAGCCTGCGCCCAACATTCCGCGCGGGCGCTCATCGCGGCTGTTGTAGAAGCGCTGCCAGTCGATCGGCAGGATGCCGGGCAGCACAAAATCCAGTTCCTCGGCATTGCCCAGCACCTTCGCGCCCGTGGCCGCATGCACCGGATTCGATGAACCCATCGCTGCGTTCGCCACGGCCCCCATCGCGCTGCTGACCGCCATCGACGTGGCCCCGCCGATCAACATGCACGGCAACTTGCTGAAGAACTTGCCCTTGCCACCCTTGAGCATCAACAGCGCCGTGACCGCCAGGCCGACGCCCGGGGTCTTGCCACTGCGGATCTCACGCACCACCACCGAACCGCCACCGATGGTCACGTTGGAAGAAACCAGCCCGGACGACACCACCGTCGCATCGCACGTGCTGCGGTCGCCGCTGCGCACGGCGGGCTGGCCGTTGACCGTGACCTTGTCCGAGCCCTCGGCCAGAAACTGCGGCGGCATCGGCGGGTGCTTCATGCACGTGACCAGGTCCAGCGGCTTGGGCACTGCACCTGGCGCAGGCGTCGCGACGGTAGGGCGCCACATCTGCGAGAAGAAGCTCTCGGCCATGTCCAGGTAGCTGGGTTCTGGCGCGGGTGCTTCCAGCTCGGTGCCCGCTGGCGCGACATGGGAGCTGATCGCACCGGCTGCGCGGGCCGCGGGAAGGTTGTTGGTGAGGGTGTCGGTGGAACCGGTGAGAATGTTCGCCTGCACCGTGGGCGGGAATAGCGCGTTGCTGAAGCTATCGCATAAATTCGTCAGGCCTTTGTCCGCCCCTGTCTTGCTCATGGCCAGGCCGACGATCGTGCCCACCACGGCCCCCAGCAGGAAGCAGCCGAGCCCGCCGGTGGCCACGGTAATCCCGGTGGCCGCGACCACGGCAGCCGTGGCCACGGCCGTGATCGCGATGTTGGCCGCGACCTCCAGCACACCGCCGAGAATGTCGGCCATCATCGAGGTGTGGGAGAGCGCATCGCCCATACGGGCTGCCCATAACGCGTCAGACATGCAGGCAGCTCATCAGGAAACAGCGTCGAACGACAGCGAGTTTTTGATCAACGCCCAGTGCGCCGCCTCGGCATCCCCAAGCTTGTCGGCCTTCACGTAACTCAAGGCGAGCATCTTGCGCGTACCCGGTAGCACCAGTGCCAGTTGATACTGGAACACCTTGTCATTGCCCTTGTTGAATTGGCTGCGCAGCTCAATGCCTTCCACCTCTTGGGCCGCGCCCAAACGCACGTCGACACCGGGTTGATAGCGTAAATCCTGCACCTGTTTTTCCAGGCGCTGGAGTTGGTCATTGAAGTTGCTGTGCAGGGTTTCACCCTCGGCGAGCAGGCTGCGGCTGACGATCAGTGAAGTCCCCAGTTCAGGGAACTTGAGGATATTGATCGAGGCGTCCTGCAGCTCACTGGTCGGCAGTTGAAACTGGAATTCGTTGATGCGGTACGTCATGGCAAACAGGTCTCGTCAGGAGCTTTTAGGCGCGGGGAACGCGGCTTTGATATTGGCGTCGATGGCGCCTTTCTGGCCCTGGCCATCGGGCGTGGCACCGGGGCCGCCGCCGTTGTTCAGGTGCAGTACGCCACCCGTGTTGAACTCGGCATCGCCGCTGGCATAGAAGCTGATCTGCACGCCGGTGAGGTTGATCTGCCCGCTGGCGTTCAACTCCAGAATGCTTTCGCCGCAGACCAGGCGCAGATTTTCGCCGACTTCGATGACATAGCTCTGGCTGATGCTGTCGGTCTTCCTCTGGCCCACCGAGAGGATGTCTTCCTGCTTGACGATGCGCAGGCGGTTGTTGCCGATGGTCACCGTCTCGTTGTGGCCGATGCTCTTGTTGCGGTCATGCCCCACCGAATGGCTCTCATCCACCTCCACCACAATGTCCTGATTCCGCTCGGCGTGGATATACAGCTGCTCCAGGCCCTTCTTGTCCTCCATGCGGATTTCATTGAAGTTGGCTGGCGTGCCGCCTTTGCTCGAACGGCTTTTCATGCCGCTCTGGGTCGCGTTTTCCGGCAGATCGTAGGGCACGGTCTGTTCGGCGTTGTAGACGCGGCCGGTGATGATCGGCCGGTCGGGGTCACCCTCAAGGAAGCTCACAATCACTTCCTGGCCGATCCGTGGGATCTGCATCGAGCCCCAGTTCTTGCCGGCCCAGGACTGCGACACACGAATCCAGCACGAGCTGTTTTCGTTGGATTGGTCATGGCGGTCCCAATAGAAATGCACCTTCACGCGGCCGTACTGGTCGGTCCAGATTTCCTCGCCCTTGGGGCCCACCACCAAGGCGGTTTGCGGGCCCTTGACGATAGGCCGATGCGTGTTGGCCAGCGGGCGGAAGCTCTGTTGGGCGTCGATACAGGTGAGGCTGCTTTCAAACTGTGCCGAACCCGAGCCGCCGCCGCTTTCCAGGCTTTCCTGCACGATGTAGTAGCGGCATCCGACGATCAGGTATTCGCGGTTCTGGTCCTGGCGGCTGAAGCCGGTGAGGCTGAACAGATGGCCGGAGCCCAGGCCCCGCGCATTGCCGCTGAACTCGATTTGTTCATGCAGGGTTTGCAGGGCTTCGATGCGGGTGCGTGCGTAGTGTTCGCCGTCTTCGCTCTGCACGTAGGTGCCGGGGTAGTCGTACAGCGGATAGTCGCCGGCGGTGTGCGGGCGCGGCATGGCCGAGCGCACGTCGATGCTGGCGCTGGGGCGTTGGAAATCGTAGTCGTTGAGCTCCAGCGAACCCGGCTGCACTTCGTGCGCCAGGTGCCAGTTGTGCATATGGTCGCGTTCGCGCTGCTGCTCGTCCTTGGGGTAGTACGGGATCGACGCGTAGCCCGGCACCGTGGTGTGGGCCCCGTAGGCATCGGCCAGCACCAGCACATGGCGGTCCTGCTCATGGCGGAAGAAGTAGTAGATCCCTTCCTGTTCCATCAGGCGGCTGACGAAATCGAAGCTGGTCTCGCGGTACTGCACGCAGTATTCCCACTCGCGGTACGGCCGGCTCAGGGCGTCCTCAAAGTCGGAAAACCCCAGATCGCGGAACACCTGCTTGATGATCTGCGGGATGCTCAGGTTCTGGAAGATCCGGCAATCGGAGGTACGGCTCAACAGCCACAGCCACGGACGTAGCGTCACCTGGTAGCTGGCGAACTGGCCCTGGTCGATGTTCTGGCTGCAGCGCGCGACGATGCCGTGGAAGTGCCGCTCACCGCCATCCGCCAATTGCAGGCCCACGCTCATGGGTTTGCCGAGCAATTGGTTAAGGTCGATGTTGGCGTCCAGGGACGTCAGTTGCAGCTCATAGTTGAACAGCCTGCCCAGCTCTTCACCGCCGCCCATTTCATTGAGCAGCAGCACATCCGGCCCGAGGGGGCTGGTGACTTTGGCCAGGCGTGAGGCTTGGTTGAATAGCATCGGTTAACCCGTAAATGTCGATGTACCTGACGAAACCGAACCCCTGTAGGCGCTGGCTTGTGTGGGAGCGGGGCTTGCCCGCGATGCATGCACCTCGGTGTGTCAGTCACACCTTGGTGATGCTATCGCAGGCAAGCCAGCTCCCACACAAGCCGGCTCCTACAGTTTTAATGGTGTTGCGTCAGTTGGCGTCGCTGAAGTCGTAGTGCAATTCATTATCCCGGCTGCTGATCCGCACCCCCGCCAACGCCTTGCCTTCCAGCATGCGCGTGAGGAACTCACGGCTCATATCCGGCAGCAGGCTGTTGGTGAGGATGGTGTCGATCATGCGCCCACCGCTTTCGGTTTCGGTGCAACGCGAGACGATCAGGTCGACCACCGCGTCGTCGTAATCGAAGGCCACCTTGTGCGTACTCTCCACGCGCTTCTTGATGCGGTTGAGCTGCAGGCGGGTGATCGCCTTAAGCATCTCGTCGCTGAGCGGGTAGTACGGAATAGTCACCAAGCGGCCGAGCAAGGCCGGCGGGAAGATTTCCAGCAGCGGCTGGCGCAGCGCCTTGGCGATCTCTTCCGGCTCCGGCACGTTCGCCGGGTCTTTGCACACGTGGGAAATCAGTTCGGTACCGGCGTTGGTGGTCAGCAGGATCAGGGTGTTCTTGAAGTCGATCACCCGGCCCTCGCCGTCTTCCATCACGCCCTTGTCGAACACCTGGAAGAAGATCTCATGCACGTCCGGGTGGGCTTTTTCCACCTCGTCCAGCAGCACCACGCTGTAGGGTTTACGGCGCACGGCTTCGGTCAGCACTCCGCCTTCGCCATAGCCGATGTAACCCGGTGGCGCGCCCTTGAGGGTCGACACCGTGTGAGCTTCCTGGAACTCGCTCATGTTGATGGTGATCACGTTCTGCTCGCCGCCGTACATGGCTTCGGCCAGGGCCAGGGCGGTTTCGGTCTTGCCCACGCCGGAGGTGCCGGCCAGCATGAACACGCCAATCGGCTTGCTCGGGTTGTCGAGGCCGGCGCGGGAGGTCTGGATGCGCTTGGCGATCATCTGCAGGGCATGGTCCTGGCCGATGATGCGTTTTTTCAGGTGCTGGTCGAGGTTGAGCACCGTCTCCAGTTCGTTGCGCGCCATGCGGCCCACCGGGATGCCGGTCCAGTCAGCGACCACCGAGGCCACGGCCTGGTAATCCACGGTCGGCAGGATCAGCGGGGTTTCGCCTTGCAGGGCGCTGAGGCGCTGTTGCAGGTCAACCAGTTGGGCACGCAGTTCATCGTTGCCGCTATCGACCACGCCTGCGGTTTCGCGCAAGGTCGCGCGGGTGGCGAGCAGTTCGTCGACCAGTGTTTTCTCTTCAGCCCAGCGGCTTTCCAGGGTCGCCAGGCGCTCACGCTCAGCGCTCAACAGCGCTTCGGTGTTGGTCTGGCGCGCGCCAATCGCAATACCGATGGCATGCTCGCGGGCGATGATTTGCAGCTCGGTTTCCAGCGCCTCGATGCGGCGGCGGCTGTCGTCCACTTCGGCCGGTACCGCGTGCAGGCTGATGGCGACGCGGGCGCAGGCGGTGTCCAGCAGGCTCACGGATTTGTCCGGCAACTGACGCGCCGGGATGTAGCGGTGAGACAGCTTCACCGAGGCTTCCAGGGCTTCGTCAAGGATCTGCACCTGATGGTGTTTTTCCATGGTCGAGGCCACGCCGCGCATCATCAGCAGCGCCTTGTCTTCCGACGGCTCGGCCACTTGTACCACCTGGAAGCGGCGGGTCAGGGCCGGGTCTTTCTCGATGTGCTTCTTGTACTCGGCCCAGGTGGTCGCCGCCACGGTGCGCAAGGTGCCGCGTGCCAGGGCTGGCTTGAGCAGGTTGGCCGCATCGCCCGTGCCCGCAGCGCCGCCGGCACCCACCAGCGTATGCGCTTCGTCGATGAACAGGATGATCGGCTTGGGCGACGCCTGCACGTCTTCGATGACCTGGCGCAGGCGCTGTTCGAACTCGCCCTTCATGCTGGCGCCGGCCTGCAACAGGCCCACGTCCAGGCTGCGCAGCTCCACGTCCTTGAGCGCCGGCGGCACGTCACCGGCGACGATGCGCAGGGCGAAACCTTCGACCACGGCGGTCTTGCCCACACCGGCTTCACCGGTGAGGATCGGGTTGTTCTGGCGACGGCGCATGAGGATATCCACCAGTTGGCGGATCTCTTCGTCACGGCCCACGATGGGGTCGAGCTTGCCGCTGCGCGCCTGTTCGGTCAGATCCACGGTGAAGCGCTTGAGGGCTTCCTGCTTGCCCATCGCGCTCGGCGCCATGGCCCCGCTGGCTTCGCCCGGTACGGCGCCGGCGTTGAACCCATCGCTGGCACTCAACGCGTTCTCCGGCGAGTCGCCGACGTATTCGTCAAAGCGTTCGCTCAGGGCTTCGGCCTTGATCTTGTCGAACTCCGAAGACAGACCCAACAGCGCATGGCGCAGGCTTGGCGTCTTGAGGATGCCGAGCACCAGGTAGCCGGTGCGCACCTGGCTTTCGCCAAACATCAGGCTGCCGTACACCCAGCCGCGTTCCACGGCTTCTTCCACATGGGAGGACAGGTCGGTGATCGAGGTCGAGCCACGCGGCAGGCGGTCCAGGGCTTCGGTCAGGTCACGGGCCAGGCGCGCCGGCTCCACGTTGAACTGGCGGATGATGCGGTGCAGGTCCGAGTCCTGCAGTTGCAGCAACTGGTGAAACCAGTGGGCCAGTTCTACGTACGGGTTGCCCCGCAGTTTGCAGAATACGGTGGCGGCTTCGATGGCCTTGTAGGCCACGCTGTTGAGTTTGCCGAACAGTGCGGCGCGACTGATTTCACCCATGCTCTGGATTCCTTGAGGTGGTGGCCTGATCGGCGTAATGCCGGGCCAGGATTAGGTCGTTGGCGTCTCGCTCGGGTTGGCCGAGCCAGGTGTTGAAGCCCAGGCGAAACTGGCCGTTGAGTTGCAGCGCCGGGACTTCGGGCTGTTGCAGGACCAGGTTCAGGTCCCAGTCCAGTTCATGGCCCAGGTACTCGGCCACCCACGCCACCAGCTCGTTGAACGGCTGCTGGCCGGGCAGCATGCTCATGTAGTCATCAAGCTTGAGCGGGCCGAGGCGGATGCGGAATTTGTGCTGGCGGTCCCACACGAAGCTGCCCAGGCAAAAGTCCACGCCCAAGCGGTTGGCGCTCACGCTGACGCGGCTACGCTCGGGCAATTCGAGCCATTGGCCGACGTACTCTTCGATCTCCACCGGCAGCCCAAAGTACTCACCGAGAATGGCCTTCAGGCCATCCGGGTAGCGGGTTTGCGCCGACAGGTGGCCGCTGTAATGCAGCTTCGCGGTGTCCGGGATGAGCCCCTGCTTGAGCAGGCTCGGCATGCCGCGACCGCTCAGGGCGGCGAGGCGTGCCGACCAGTAGTCGTCGTCCGGGCGGTCGTGGCTGACCGTCGGCCGCGCCTCGGCCCAGGCCCGGTAGAACAGGCTGAGCAGGCGATGGTGGAACACATCCAAAAACTGTTTGCTGGTGCTGTCGGCGTTGTTGCGCTGGCGCTCGCGCACGTACTCGGTGATGTGCAGCGGCAGCGGGCCGTTGGGGCCGCCAAGGCCGAAGAAGAACTGCTCCAGCCGCGCCGGCTTGCCGTCACCACCGGGGTCGACCGACGCCAGGGTGGCCGGGGCAAAGGTGCAATCGGCCTGTTGGCCCAGGCGCAACGGGTCATCGGCCAGGCGCAGAGAATGGCCCAGGCGCGGCAGCTCCGGCGATTCGCACTCGATACGGCGCAGCGCCTGGAAGAAATCGTATTCCCAGGGTTCCTGATGCATCGCATCCAGTGTGTTCACAGGGTCGGACGCCGTCCGGGCTTGGCTTTCCATCGCATGATCTCGCCGCGTTCGGTGGTACGGATCACCGTCTCGGTAAAGCTGTTGATCGACACGTAGCGCGCCAGGAAACGTTCCAGCACGGCACCGAGCAGGAACACGCCGGTGCCGCGAAACGCGTTTTCATCGAATTCCAAGGTGATTTCCAGGCCACGGCCAAACACGATCGGGCCGGGCATGGGCAGGCGCCGGGTTACGGCCTTGCTGCTGACTTCACGCAGGCCTTCGATCTGCAACTGCAGGGCAGCGTCGTTGCTGTCGCCGTACAGGCGCAGCAGTTCGCGCAAGGCGCCGGCGCCCTGGCCTTGTTCGCTCAACGACAAATAGTTGAGCGAGAGTTGGCTGATCAGGCGCCAGGCCTTGGCGTCATGGGCATGGCTGGCGCGTGGACGACTCGGACCGGTCACGCAGCGCACGGCCAATACCGGCGCGCTGTCGGCCAGGGTGAAGTCGGTCTTGCCATTGCCCACGCTCATGAACAGGGGCAGGTCGCGGTTGGTGCACAGCGCGGTCACGCCGAGCTGGCGCAGGTCGTGGCCGTAAGGCGCTTGCTTGCTGTCAACCAGGCTGACGAAGGTCTCGCTGCCCACGTAGGTGGAGCGCGGGCCGTTGCGACGCTGGTCGCTGGACAGCACACGCGGCTCACGGCGCACGGTGTAGTAGGCCTGGTCGCGACCGTACCGCGACGGATCGCGCACCGCGTAGAACGGCAGGAATGGCTGCTCCGGCCCGGTGCCGTGGCCAGTCATGCCGCTCAACGAGTGAATCTCGAAATCCATGGGGCGTGTGCGGTCGGCGATCACGTGGTGTTCGTTGACCCGGTCAGACAGGTGGATGCGGTCCACCCGCTTGGGAAACAGGTTGATCGCCGGCGTGCAGAACGGCAGGAACTGCGCCGCGCCGACGCTGCCTTCCAGGCTCGGCTCATGGCGGTCGAACAGCACGATCAGCTCCAGCTCCTGGCCGTCGCAGCGCTTGACCGCACGGCTCAGTTCGGCGAACTCGACGAACAGAAAACGGTGGGGCAGGGCGAAGTATTCCTGCAACAGGCGATAGCCCTGGAAGGCACGTGCGACAACGGGCATGGCCGCGTCGGCATCGTCGAAGCCACGGGAGCGCAGCGCATCTTGCGGCAGGCGCTCGACCCAATCGCCGCCCGGTTTGCGTGCGAACACCGCGCAGGCATTGCCCAGCAATTGTTCGTACAGGCGGAACGGCTGCTCGTCGGCGCCGCTGAGGTACAGCGGCAGGCTGTCGAGGTCGAGGCTGTTGAACGGCAATTCGGCGCCCGTGCGCAGGGTCAGGCGCAAGCCGGCCTTGGCTTTCGGCTCACTGGCGGCCAAACGCCCGAGCACGGCGGCAGGGTTGCCGAAGTACTCGGCATTGGCCACTTGCAACGGCCACAACGTCACCGGTTGGGCGGTGCGGTACTCGCAGCAGGTCTGGGTTTCGCGGCCCAACGCGGCCCGCAATACGCTGTCGCGGGGCAGCGGGAAACCGCTGGCCAGGGAGCCTTCGTCCGGGTCGGTCTGCAATTGCACCACGGTCATCGACGGCGTCGGCGCCAGGTAATGCGGGTAGGCAATTTCCAGCAGGTTGTGGGTGAAGGTCGGGTACTCGGCGTCGAGCTTGAGCTGCACGCGGGCGGTGAGGTAGGCAAAACCTTCGAGCAAGCGCTCAACGTACGGGTCGGCGCAGTCCATGCCGGACAGGGTCAGCCGACTGGCGATCTTCGGGTATTCCTTGGCGAACTCGGCGGCGCTTTCGCGCACGTGATGCAGTTCCTGGTTGTACAGCTCCAGCAGGCGCGGGTTCATGGGCGTCTCCGCTGGTCGGCATTGACCACGCGCACGTGGCCGGACTCCAGGTCCAGGTCGGTTTGCAGCAACAGGCGCAACGGCACCGGCTGTGCCCACAGGTCGCCTTCGATCTCGAAACTCAGCGCATTGTGGTTCATCTCGCCATGGCCGACGCGGGCTTTGACGCGCAGGGTGTGGCGCAGAATACGCGGCTCAAAGGTGGCGATGGCCTGGTAGATCAACGCCTCCAGGGCCTTGATGTCCACGCTGGAAACACTGTTGCCCGCCAGCGCCGGCAGGCCGTAATTGACCACCGACGTACCGGCCGGGGTGTGCAGCGTCGCATCGGCATCGAGCAACGACGTGGTGTTGAGCAGCCACGCCAGGTCACGCAGCACCGAGGCTTTCAATTGGGTCAGGGACAGCACGCGTTTGTCGGCGCTTTCCTTGGGATTGGTCGGGTCGTCGTCGGTCAACCGGTCCAGCAGGGACGGTTGCAGACGGTCGCGGGAAGCGATTTCAGTGACCACCAAAGCGGCTCCACGGACGGGGTGTGAGAGGGACAATCGGGCTGTGGCCGTGGCGCGAAGCCACGGCCACAAGGGCTATCAGCGTTTGGTGTTGGAACGGATGTTCCAGCCAAACTTGATCGCACCGCCGTCTTTGGTGCCGTCGGCTTTCTGCGGCTGGTAGTCGACCATCACTTGGGCGAAGTTCAGGGTGACGTTCTCGGTCAGGCGGTCATCGGTGCCCGAACCGCCAGTGCTCAGCGAGGTCACCAGCACTTCTTCCAGGTTGATCACCATGTACTCGACCTGGCTTTCGCCACCGGCCTTGCGCACGGTCAGCTTGACCTTGTCGATGTGTTTGCCGCTGGCGCAGTGCATCATCAGGTTCGGCGAGGCTTTGTCGACGTACTTGGTCAGCGACAGGTCCTGGATATTCACCTTGCCCGCGCCGCCGCCACCGCCCACGTGCATGTTGCCGGACTGGGCCATGCCCCAGCTCCAGTTCAGCACGTCGATTTCGTCCTTGTGGGCCTTGTCCATGGACTCGCCCTTGATGTCGCCGATCTTGATGAAAATATCAACAGCCATGTTTTCTCCCTGTGTGGCCCAGGCCACGAAATTTGGTTAAGCCCAATGGGGCTTTGCTCTTCTGTGGGAGCTGGCTTGCCTGCGATTGCATCACCGCGGTCTGCCTGCCGGACCGCGCCGCCTGCATCGCGGGCAAGCCCGGCTCCCACAGAAGAGCCGGTTCAACAGCTACTTACGCGCTCTTGGCCGAAGGCAGCTTCGATACCAGACGCAGCGACACTGTCAGCCCTTCAAGCTGGTAGTGCGGGCGCAGGTAGAACTTGGAGTTGTAGTAACCCGGGTTGCCTTCGACTTCTTCCACGATCACTTCCGCCGCCGCCAACGGGTGCTGGGCCTTGGTGGTTTCGGTGGAGTGCGCAGGGTCACCGTCCACGTAGTTGAGGATCCAGTCCTGCAACCAGCGCTGCATCTCGTCCTTCTCTTTGAAGGAACCGATCTTGTCGCGCACGATGCACTTCAAGTAGTGGGCGAAACGGCAGGTGGCGAACAGGTACGGCAGGCGCGCGGCCAGGTTGGCGTTGGCGGTGGCGTCCGGGTCGTCGTATTCGGCCGGTTTCTGCAACGACTGGGCGCCGATGAACGCGGCGAAGTCGGTGTTTTTCTTGTGCAGCAGCGGCATGAAACCGTTCTTCGCCAGCTCCGCTTCACGGCGGTCGCTGATGGCGATTTCGGTCGGGCACTTCATGTCCACGCCACCGTCATCGGTCGGGAACGTGTGGGCCGGCAAGTTTTCCACTTCACCGCCAGATTCCACGCCACGGATGCGCGAGCACCAGCCGTAATGCTTGAACGAACGGTTGATGTTCACTGCCATCGCGTAGGCGGCGTTGGCCCAGGTGTACTTGGAGCTGTCGGCGCCGTCGGTGTTTTCTTCGAAGGCGAAGGCTTCCACCGGGTCGGTCTTGGCGCCGTACGGCAGGCGCGCCAGGAAGCGCGGCATGGTCAGGCCGATGTAGCGCGAGTCTTCCGACTCACGCAGAGAGCGCCAGCCGGCGTATTCCGGGGTGGTGAAGATCTTGGTCAGGTCGCGCGGGTTCGACAGTTCCTGCCACGAACCCATGCCCATCACGGTCGGCGAAGCGGCGGCGATGAACGGGGAGTGCATGGCGGCGCAGACTTTCGACAGCTCGCCCAACAGCTCCACGTCGGGAGGCGATTGGTCGAAGTAGTAGTCGCCCACCAGGCAGCCGTAAGGTTCGCCGCCGAACTGGCCGTATTCTTCTTCGTACATCTTCTTGAAGATCGGGCTCTGGTCCCACGCGGTGCCCTTGAATTTCTTCAGGGTCTTGTGCAGGTCCGGCTTGGAGATGTTGAGCACGCGGATCTTGAGCTGCTCATCGCTCTCGGTGTTGTTGACCAGGTAGTGCAGGCCACGCCAGGCGCTTTCCAGCTGCTGGAAATCCTGGTGGTGGATGATCTGGTTGACCTGGGCCGTCAGCTTGGCGTCGATGGCGGCGATGATCGATTCGATCGACTTGATCGCGTCGTTGGACACCAGGTCGGTTTGCGCCAGAGCCTGTTCTGCCAGGGTGCGCACGGCGGTTTCCACGGCTTCGCGGGCGCGCTCGGTCTTGGGCTTGAACTCTTGCAGCAGCAGGTTCGCGAACTCGCTGGCTTCTTCGGTGGCGCCCAGAATCGGGGCGCCTTCGCGGGCGGTATTGTCAGTCATGATTACTGGTCCCCTGCAGGCTTGGGCGCACTGGCAAGTGCTTGCAGCAGTGCCGGGTCCTTGATCGCCTTCATGATGATTTCTTCAGCGCCGGTCTTGCCGTCCATGTAGGTCAGCAGGTTGGCCAGCTGGGTGCGGGCTTCGAGCAGTTGGTTCAGCGAGTCGACCTTGCGGGCCACGGCGGCCGGGCTGAAGTCGTCCATGCTTTCGAAGGTGATGTCCAGGCTCAGGTTGCCTTCACCGGTCAGCTCGTTCGGTACGTGGAACGCCACGCGCGGCTGCATGGCCTTGAGGCGCGAGTCGAAATTGTCGACGTCCACTTCAAGGAACTTGCGGTCGGCCACGGGCGCGAGCGGTTCGGCAGGCTTGCCGGCGAGGTCGGCCATCACGCCCATCACGAAGGGCAGTTGGACCTTTTTCTCGGCGCCGTAGAGCTCGACGTCGTACTCGATCTGCACTCGAGGCGCACGGTTGCGCGCGATGAATTTCTGAGAACTTTGCTTCGCCACGTTGCTGCTCCTGGTCGCTTGAGCGACGGTGTTGTTACTGCACAGTCGGGCGGCTTACTCGCCGTCCGGACCGCGCAGGTTTTCAAATTGGGACATGCCGTCGGGAATCAGGTTGCGCACGATGGCCGCGAAGTCGGCGTGCACCAGATTCTTCGCCCGGTTCAACAGCACCGGCAGCGGGCTCGAAGGCTCGTGACGGGTGTAGTACGCAAGGATCTTGTCGAGGCTGCGCAGCACGTCGTCGCGGCTGGCGATATCGCCGACCGGACGCTGTACTGCGGGCGCGGCAGCGAAGTCGGCCGAGGGGGCATTGTCGTCACTGACGGCCTCGGGTTCGCTGCTGCTGTCGGTGCCGGGCACCGCTTGGTTGAGTATCTGCAGCGCTTGCTTGAGCGGCTGCTTCAGGGCACTGAGGTCCACGCCCTGGGCGGAACCGACTTGATCGTTGACCTGTTGCTCGATGGCTTCGCAGGCCGCACGCGCTGCGCTCAAGGCATCGCGCGTGGCTTGCAGTTGCTCGGGGTCACTGTCGAGGAAGGCGGCGTTGAGTTGCTGGGCACCCAGTTGCTCATCGGCAAAGCTCTGCAGGCCGCTGGCGTTGAGCGCGGCGCGCAGGCTCACGGGGCCGAAGGTGCGCGAGCGCGTGAGGATGCTTTCGCGCAGCAGGCGAATGTTCGTATCGCAGGTCAGGCCGGTGAGAGCGTTGATGCGCACGGTGGGGTCGTTATCGTCGTCGGCGTCCAGGCGCGGGTGCAGCTCGGCCCAGTAGTCGCGCAACAGCGCGTTGATCAGCGAAAGGGCTTCGGCAAACCCGGCAACGCCTTGCAGGGCGAGCGAGCTTTGCACCAGAAAGTGGGTGATGCGCAGGTCTTTGCTGCGCGCCAGCAAGTCGAGGCTTTGCTGCTGGATGCTGCGCCATTCCGGAGGTTCGGCGGGCAGGATCGAGTCGCCCATGCTGCGCTCGGGTTGCCCCTTGGCGGCACGCTCCAGGTGGAGGAAATCCGCGTCATATTCCATGTCTTCGCCACAGGGCGAAGTCGCGGAAACGGCGGTGAGCAGCAACGGCACATCCACTGAAATTGATCTCCCTATCAGCCCGTTAGATGGCGGGCAATGCATGCATTAGTTGCGCGAGGAACTAGGCATGTTTTCTTGGTCATATTGGAACTTTGAACTCAAGTTGATTTCAAAGTGCCATCACTGGTATTCAAGAAGTTGTGCATTTTTGGTGTAGTACTTATGCCTTGTCAAGGTAAGCTATTCGCCCTCTGTGACAGATGTGCGGTGCTTAACAACCTGCGCGACTGGTGGGTCTAGCGGCGCACCAGGACAGGATTTTTGTCATAGAGGCCAGTTAAGATCAGCGATCATGCTGACAAAAGCAGGTTTTGAAGGTCGATTGCACGACCTGGTGGGGACCTCCCGGGAAACGCTGTCCCGGGAGTTGACCGCGCGCGAAGTATCAGCAAGGAGGCAAGATGTCGCTGTGTTTGACTATCACTAGTTATCACAAGATTACCCCTGGGCAGTGTCCGGAAAAGTCCTTGAACCAGGGCTCGATGGCTATTGGCCGCAGCTCGGATAATGACTGGGTATTGCCTGATCCTGAGCGTCTGGTTTCTTCGCAACACTGTGTTATTCAATACAAAGATGGCCGTTATTATTTAACCGATAACAGCACCAACGGCGTGGAGTTGGTTAACGCCGGTATTCGTTTGCGCCGGGGCAACAGCGAGCCCCTGCAGGACGGCGAGCTGATCCGCATCGGCGATTACGAGATCCAGGCCCGCATCGACTTCAACGTGCAGGCCGTCGACAGCCAGCCGTTTGTCGGAGATTCACCCAACAGCTTCGAAGCGCTGATGGGTGCCGTGGTGAGCACGCCCACGCCGACCCCCGTGCCGGTGATCGCCCCGCAATTCCAGGGCGCGTCCTCGATGGACACCTTGCCCGACCTGTTCGACTTTCTCAGCCCCACCGCCGTGCCGCCGCCGACCGTGGCGGACCATGTGCCTTCCGAGCAGCACGATTTCCGTCCGCCGACGCCCGTGGCGGTCCCCGTGGTCGAAAAACCCGTGGTGTCCGGCTCGGTGATCCCCGAGGACTGGGACCTGTTCGGCGACACGCCCGCGCCCGCGCCTGTGGTGGCCACGCCCGTACCAGTCGGCACACCTGAGCCGCTCCCTGCGCCCGTCATCGCGCCGCCGGTGCTTGCCGATACCGCGCAACCCGACCTGCTGCAAGCCTTCCTGCGCGGTGCCGGCCTGGACCAACTGCGCCTGGACAAGACCGACGCCTGCGCCCAGATGGAAAACATCGGCCGCAGCTACCGCCTGATGGTCGAAGGCCTGATCGATGTGTTGCGTGCCCGGGCCAGCCTCAAGGGCGAGTTCCGCATGCAGCAGACGATGATCCAGCCCGCCGAAAACAACCCGTTGAAATTCGCCCCGAATGCCGATGAAGCGTTACTGCTGCTGCTTCGCCACGGCAACCAGGCGTTTATGGCGCCGGACGCGGCGGTGCGCGACAGTTTCGACGACTTGCGCGCCCACCAGCTGGCAGTGATGGCCGGGGTGGAAGCCGCCATCAAGCACCTGCTCAAGCGCTTTGAACCGGCCCAGCTGGAAGAACGCATGGGCAAGCCGGGCGGGCTCTCCAGCCTGTTCAACGGTTCGCGCCAGGCCCAGTACTGGCAACAGTTCACCGAGCTCTACAGCAATATTTCCCGCGAGGCCCAGGAAGACTTCCAGGACCTGTTCGGCCGCGAATTCAGCCGAGCCTACGAAGAGCACAGCGCCCGACAGCGACGCTGACACGCAGTACATGGATTAACGGATAGCTAAGTACGTCATTGAGGACGCAGGATGATTCCCAGGTTTTTACTCGCAGCCGCCACGGCGCTTCTGCTGACGGCGTGTGCCACGGACGCCGCCAAACCCGACGCACCGGCCGAGGCTGAAGCCGACACCGCCGCCGTCGAATTGCACTTCCACGCGATTGCCGGGCTCAACCCCGGTGCCAACGGCCAGGCAGCACCGGTGCGGGTGCGCATCTTCGAGCTGAAAAACGCCGCCACCTTCGGTCGTTCCGATTACTTCGCCTTGGCTGACCGTGCGCAATCCACCCTCGGCCTGGACCTGCTCGACCAGGACGAAGTGATGGTGCATCCCGGCCAGCAATTGAGCATTCAGCGCGACCTTGACCCGTCCACCCGCCAGATCGGCTTGCTGGTGGGTTACCGCGAGCTCGACCGCGCGCAATGGCGCACGGTGATCAACGTGCCGGCGCGCCAATACACCGAATACCAGATCAGCCTCGATGTGCGTGCCGTGCGCGCCGACGTCGTGGTTCCCCCATCCAGCCCTGCCAGATAAGAAGCAATCGGAGCCCCCATGTCCTGGAACAATCGCGTGGTCTGGTCGGAAGGCATGTTCATCGGAACGCAGCACTTCCAGCAGCATGACCGTTACCTGGAAAACCTCATTGATGCCCGCAGCCGTCCATTGTCTGCAGGCAGCTGGGGTTTTTCTGAATTGCTGATCGACCAGGGCCTGTTGGCTCAGGGCAAGCTGGCCATCGTGTCTGCACGCGGCCTGTTGCCCGACGGCACGCCATTCAATATCCCCCAGGACGACCTGGCGCCGAGCCCGCTGAATATCGACGACAACCTGCGCGACGGCCTGGTGTACCTGGCCTTGCCGCTCAAGCGCGCGGGCGCGCGCGACACCGTCGACGAAGGCGAAGCCCTTGGCGCCGCGCGCTATGTGAGCCAGGTGCGCGAAGTGCGTGATGACAACGCGCCGTTCGAAAACCGCGCACCGGTGGCCGTGGGCTCCCGGGCCCTGCGCTTGCTGACCGCCCAAGATGGCATCAGCGATTACGCCGCCGTGGGCCTGGTGCGCATCAAGGAAAAACGTGCCGACCGCGCGCTGGTGCTCGACGACACCTACATCCCACCCGTGCTCGACGTGGCCGCGAGCAAACCGCTCACGGCGTTTCGCAGTGAACTGCTGGGCCTGCTGCACCAGCGTGGCGAAGCCCTGGCTGGCCGCGTGGTCGCCTCGGGCGCCGGGGGCGCGTCGGAGATTGCCGACTTCATGCTGCTGCAACTGGTCAACCGCGCCCAGCCGCTGATCCAGCATTTCAGCCAGTTGAGCCCGCTGCACCCGGAGCGTTTTTTCAGTGAGCTGGTGAGCCTGGCCGGCGAATTCTCCACCTTCTCCACCACCGGCCGGCGCCCCCAGGAATATCCGCACTACCAGCACGACGACTTGGCCCTGAGCTTTGCTCCGGTGATGGCGGCGCTGCGCGAGGCCCTGTCGATGCTGATCGACAGCAAGGCCACGCCGATCCCGATTGTCGAGAAAGCCTACGGCATCCACGTGGCGATGCTGGCCGACAAGACCCTGATCGACACTGCCAGCTTCATCCTCGTGGTGCGCGCCGATGTGCCCGGCGAGACCCTGCGTGCGCGCTTCGGCCAGCAGAGCAAGGTCGGCTCGGTGGAGCACATCCGCGACATGGTCAACCTGCAACTGCCGGGCATCGGCCTGCTGCCGTTGCCGGTGGCGCCACGGCAGATCCCCTACCACGCAGGCTCCACCTATTACGAACTGGACCGGGGCAGCGAGCACTGGCAGCAGTTGAGCAATTCCGGTGGGTTTGCCTTCCACATCGCCGGGCAGTTCCCGGGCTTGAACCTGGCCTTCTGGGCGATCCGAGGATAATCCGCGATGCATCCCAATGATGACGACCGCACCCAGTTCATGCCGCGCCCGGGTGGCCGTGCGCCAGAACCTGCGCGTGCCGAACCCGCGCCTTTGTCGATGCCGGCCGCGCCGATGCTCACCGGCAAGAGCCAGGGCCTCAACCCGTTGGAAAGCGCGGCTGGCCCGTTGCTGGCGCTGCTGACGCGTCTGCGCAACACCATCGCCCACCCGGCGCCCGCCAGCTTGCGTGCGCAGTTGCTGGCATACCTGCGCCAGTTCGAAGAGCGCGCCGAAGCCGCCGGCATTGCGCGCAATGAAGTGCTGCTGGCGCGCTACGCGTTGTGCACCGCGCTGGATGAAGCGGTGTTGAGCACGCCGTGGGGCAGCACCAGCGAGTGGGGCAAGCAGAGCCTGTTGATCACCGTGCACAACGAGGCCTGGGGCGGCGAAAAGGTCTTCCAGTTGCTCGACCACTGCCTGCAAAGCCCACGGGAACGCCTGTACCTGCTGGAGCTGTTGTACCTGTGCATGTGCCTGGGTTTCGAAGGCCGCTACCGCGTGATGAACGACGGCCGCAGCCAGCTGGAAGCGTTGCGCGAACGTACCGCCGCTGCGATTCGCAGCGCCCGTGGCGAACACGAGCGCGAACTGTCGCCGCACTGGCGCGGTGTGACCGTGGCCCGCGATCGCTTGGCGCAATTCATGCCGCCGTGGATCGCGGTGGCCATCGGCGTTGCGCTGTTGCTGGCGTTGCTGTTCGGCTTGCGCCTCAAGCTGGCGTCCGACGCGGAGCCGGTGTTCAAGAATATCCATGCCCTGGGCGAGATCCCGGTGCAAGCCATAGACCGCCCGGTGGCGCAGCCCAAGGTGATCGAGCGACCCCGCCTGGCGGGCTTCCTGGTGGAAGACATCAAGGCCGGCCGCGTGGCCGTGGAAGATGCCGTGGACCGTTCGATGGTGACCATCCGGGGTGACGAGCTGTTTGCGTCCGCCAGTTCCAGCATTGTCGATGACTACCAGCCGCTGATGCTGCGCATCGCCGACGCCATTCGCAAAGTGAAGGGCCAGGTGCGGGTTACTGGCCACAGTGACAACCGCCCGATTGCCACGCTGCGCTTCCCGTCCAACTGGGCGCTGTCGGAAGCGCGGGCCAAGTCGGTGCTGGAGATCCTGGCGGCCAAGACTGGCCAGGCCGAGCGCTTCAGCGCCGAAGGCCGCAGCGACACGGAGCCTGTGGCCACCAACAGCACAGCCGAAGGCCGCGCCCGCAATCGTCGGGTTGAAATCACTGTATTGGCGGAGGGCGTCGAGTGAAGGCGTTTTTCAGTTTCATGATTCGCTGGGTGATCCCGGTGCTGGGCTTGATCGCCTTGAGCCTGATCATCTGGTTTGTCGGGCCGTTGCTCGATGCCTTGGTGCCGGAAGGCCGCCGCTGGGCGCTGATCATCCTGGTGTTCGCGGTGTGGATTGCCTACCGCGTATTCCGCATCATCCAGGCCCGTCGCCAGGCCGCCGAAGTGATGCGCAGCCTGGCTGCCGAAACCCCGGCCGACCCTAACAGCGTGGCCACCGCCGAAGAACTCACCACCCTGCGCCAGCGCATGGACGAGGCCCTGGCGCTGCTGAAAAAAGCCAAACTGGGTGGCGATGAGCGCCGCAACCTCTACGAACTGCCGTGGTACGTGATCATCGGCCCACCGGGCTCGGGCAAGACCACCGCGCTGGTCAACTCCGGCCTGCATTTCCCATTGGCGGCCCAGTTGGGCGCCGGTGCCGTGCGCGGCGTTGGCGGTACGCGCAACTGCGATTGGTGGTTCACCGACCAGGCGGTGTTGCTCGACACAGCAGGCCGCTACACCACCCAGGACAGCAACTCCACGGTGGACAAGGCCGCGTGGTTGGGCTTTCTCGACCTGCTGAAAAAGCAGCGCTCGCGCCGCCCCATCGATGGTGCGTTCATCGCCATCAGCCTGTCGGATTTGTTGCTGGGCACCGACGCGGAACGTGCCGCCCACGCGGCCGCTATCCGCTTGCGTATCCAGGAGCTGTACACCCAATTGGGCGTGCGCTTCCCCATCTACCTGATGCTGACCAAGCTCGATTTGGTACCAGGCTTCATGGAGTTCTTCGACAACCTGAGCAAGGAAGACCGCGCCCAGGTGTGGGGCATGACCTTTGCCCTGGACGACGGCAAAAACAGCGACAGCCCGCTGGCGCATCTGCAAAGCGAATTCGCCGGGCTGGAACAGCGCCTCAACGAACGCCTGGTGGAACGCCTGCAACAGGAGCGCGACCCGGCGCGCCGCGACCTGATCTACGGTTTCCCGCAGCAGTTCGGCGCGTTGAAAGATTGCCTGCAAAGCTTCCTCGAAGGCGTGTTCAAACCCAATGCCTTTGAAGAGCGCGTGTTGCTGCGCGGTGTGTATTTCACCAGCGGCACCCAGGAGGGCAGCCCGATTGATCGCCTGATCGGCGCCATGGCCCAGAGCATGAACCTGGACCGCCAACAACTGGCGCGCCAGAGCGGCACCGGGCGCAGTTACTTCATCGAAAAACTCTTCACCGCCGTGGCGTTTGCCGAACGCGGGTTGGTGGGCGTGAACCCCAAGGTCGAACGTCGACGCAAGTGGATTGCGCGTGGCGTGCTGGCGGCCACCGTGGCGGTGGTCGTGGTGGTCAGTGGCCTGTGGTGGGTGAGTTACCGCGCCAACCAGGCCTACATCGCCCAGGTCGACCAGAAGGTTGCGCCGCTGGGGCAGGCGGTTCAAAGCCTGAGCCCGGCGCAGCGCGAAGTCCTCGCCGTGCTGCCATTGCTCAACGCGGTGAAGCACCTGGCGGGTGACTCGCCGAGCTGGTCCGAAGGGCTGGGGCTTTACCAGGGCGACATGCTCGAAGCCGAGTCGGCCAGTGTCTACCGCAAGCTGTTGATCGCGGTGTTTGCACCACGCCTGGTGACGCGCATCGAAGAGCAACTGCACGGCGGTGGCAATTCCGACTTCCTCTACGAAGGCCTCAAGGCCTACCTGATGCTGGCCGACAGCGAGCATTACGACCCGGACTTCATCAAGGCCTGGATCGCCCTCGACTGGGACCGCAACCTGCCGCGCGACCTGCCGGCCGATCAGCGCCAGGCCCTGAGCGGGCACTTGCAGGCGCTGTTCGAACGCCACCCGCCGAGTGCGCGCCTGGACCCACGCTTGATCGATGACCTGCGCCGGCAACTGCAACAACTGCCGGTGGCGCAGCGTGTGTATGACCGGGTCAAGCGGCAGAAACTGCCCGAAGGCATCCCGGACTTTCGCCTCAACGAAGCCGCAGGCCGTGATGCGGCGCTGGTGTTCAGCCGCAAAAGCGGCAAGCCGTTGGGCGAGCCGTTGAGTGGTTTCTTCACCGCCAAGGGCTACCGCCAGGCGTTCTTGCTCAGCAGCCTGAACCAGACCGGCACCCTGGCCGAAGAGCAATGGGTGCTGGGCCGCGAACAGGCGGATCAGCAAAACGTGGTGAGCCTGGCCGGTGATGTGCGCCGTTTGTACTTCCAGGACTATCAGCGTCAGTGGGACGCGCTGCTGGCAGACATCGACTTTGTGCCGATCACCAGCGTGGCCCAGGCGGCCGACGTGCTGCGGGTGATCTCCGGCCCGACCTCGCCGCTGAAAAAACTGCTGGTGGCGGTGGCCAAGGAAACCGACCTGCAAGCCGAAGAACGCCAACTGGCCGCCAAAGGTGTGCCGGTAGAAGGCGGCGTGGACAAGCTCAAAGAGCGCCTGGGCAGCCTGCTCGGCCAGGAGCAACCGGCGGCCAGCGCGCCCGCTGCTGCGGATGATCCGGTGACCGTGCACTTTGCCGAGCTCAACAGCATCGTCAGCAAAAACGAAGGTGAGCCGGCGGCCATTGATGGCTTGCTGTCCGACATGAATGCGCTGTACGTGCAGGTCAGTGCCATGGTCGGTGCCAGTGGCGACGCCTTGCTCGGCGAGGCGAAGAACCAGGCGGCGGCTGCGGCCACGCGGGTCAGCCTGAATGCCGAGCGTCAGCCACCGCTGGTGCAAGGCATGGTCAAGTCGGTGGTCAACTCCACCACCAACACCATGATGGGCGGGGTGCGTAACCAGCTGAACGCGGCGTGGGTCAGCGAAGTGGTCAACGTGTATCGCCAGTCCCTGGCCGGGCGTTACCCGATGGCGCCGGGCAGTGCGCGGGATGCCACCCTGGATGACTTCGGCCAGTTCTTCGGCGTGGGCGGGGTGATGGACAACTACTTCCGCAAATACCTGCAGCCTTACGTGGACACCTCCGCCCAGACCTGGCGCTGGCAGCCGGGCGCGGCGCAGAAGCTCGGGATTGCGCCGGGTGTGCTGCAAACCTTCCAGCGTGCGGCGGCGATCCGGGATGCGTTCTTCCGCGCCGGGGGCACCCAGCCCATTGTGCGTTTTGAACTCAAGCCGGTGTCGATGGACCCGACCATCACCCAGTTCCTGCTGGATCTGGATGGTCAGCAACTGAGCTACGACCACGGCCCCAGCCGCCCGGTGGCCATGCAATGGCCGAACCCCGGCAGCATTGGTGTGGTGCGGATTTCCATCATGCCGCCGTCGGCCAGTGGCCGTTCCGGTGTGACCCTGGACGGGCCGTGGGCTTGGTTCCGCCTGCTGGAGCAATCGGACCTCACGGCGGGCAACTCGCCGGACCGCTTCAACCTGCGCCTACGGGTTGACGGTGCGAGCATCGCCTACGAGTTGCGCGCCAACAGCGCGTTCAACCCGTTCAAGAGCCGGGTGCTCAGCGGTTTCAGCCTGCCGGAGCGGCTATGACGACGTTGGGTTTCTACGGCAAGTTGGCCAGCCGCGGTGACTTTGTCAGCCGCGCCTTGCCCCAGAGCTTTATCGGCCCGTGGGACAGCTGGCTGGCCGCAGGTTTGCTCGCCAGCCAGAACAGCCTCGGCGGTGACTGGCTCAACACCTACCTGGTCAGCCCGCTGTGGCGTTTTGTGCTGGCGCCGGGCGTGTGCGGGCCGGACGCCGCAGCGGGTGTGGTGATGCCGAGTATTGACCGGGTCGGGCGTTATTTTCCGCTGGCGGTGGTCATGTTGCTCGATCACGACACCAACCCTGCATCCCTGGTCGGCGGGCCGGACACCTGGTTCGAGCAAGCTGAAGAACTGCTGCTGAGCACGCTGGACGCGGGCGCGACCTTCGAAAGTTTCAACGAGGGCGTCGACAACCTGGGCCTGCCGGGCAGTGAACCCCGCGCGGTGGACAGCCGTTTCGCCGGCCTGCAACGGGTGGCCGCCACCGTGCCCCACGGGCGCCTGGCCGCGCTGGCCGAACAGGCCTGCGAAGGGGCGAGCCTGTGGTGGGGCCGCGGTTCGCAACAGATTTCCCCTGGTTTATTACGGTGTCAGGGCCTGCCTGCCGCCGGCGATTTTGCGCAGTTTTTGCTCGGACAAGAAGGTGTGGTGTAGATGGGGTCGACGTTCAAATCCGCGAGCAAAAGCCATGTGGGCATGGTCCGCCAGGTCAACGAAGACGCGTGCCTGGACCTGCCGGAGAACTGCCTGTGGGTGGTGGCCGACGGCATGGGCGGGCATGCGGCAGGCGACTATGTCAGCAGCCTGATCGTCGACAGCCTGCGCGGCGTGCCGGTGGGGCGTTCCCTGGACGAGTACTCGGCCGCCCTGCGCAACGACCTGGTCCGCATCAACGCCGCCGTGCGCGAAGAAACCGCCAACCGTGGCGTGAGCCTGATGGGCAGCACCGTCGTGGTGCTGGCGGCGCGTGGCCTGCGAGGCGTGTGCCTGTGGGCCGGCGACAGCCGCTTGTACCGCCTGCGCGACGGTGTGCTGGAAGGCATCTCCCGCGATCACAGCTACGTGCAGGACCTGCAAGACAGCGGCCTGCTCAGCGAAGCCGACGCCCGCGTACACCCGCGCGCCAACATCGTCACCCGCGCCATCGGGGTGGAGGCACAGCTGGACCTGGCCGTGACCGACTTGTTGATCGCCCCCGGCGACAGCTACCTGTTGTGCAGCGATGGCCTGAACAAGACCGTCGAAGACCATGAAATCCGCGAAGTGCTGAGCCACGACGCCCCCGACGAAATCGTGCGCAGCCTGGTGCACCTGGGGCTTAACCGGGGCGCACCGGACAACATCACCGCCATTGTCGTGAAGGTCTCGCCATGAACATCGTGATCCCGGGTTATGACATCGACGGCGAGATCGGCGAAGGCGCCATGGCCAGCGTGTATCTGGCGACCCAGCGCTCGCTGGAGCGCAAGGTGGCGCTGAAAGTGATGGCGGCGGCCCTGGCGGCGGATCCGACCTTCTGCGAACGCTTTTTGCGCGAGGGCAAGACCCTGGCGCGTCTGTCCCACCCGCACACCGTGACCATCCATGACATCGGCAATGTCGGTGAGCTGTATTACATGGCCATGGAGTACCTGCCCAACGGAACGCTCAAGGAGCGCATTGCCGCCGGCATGACCCCGGAGCAGGGCGTGACGCTGATCCGCCAGATCGCCTCGGCACTGGGTTATGCCCACGCCCAAGGCTTGGTGCATCGCGACGTGAAGCCGGCGAACATCCTGTTCCGCGCCGATGGCACGGCGGTGTTGTCGGACTTTGGCATCGCCAAGTCCCTGGACGACCGCACCCAGTTCACCCAGGCCGGGTTTGCGGTGGGCACGCCGAGCTACATGAGCCCGGAACAGGCGCGGGGCCAGGAGATCGATGGCCGCGCCGACCTGTACGCGTTGGGCGTGGTGCTCTACGAAATCCTGGTGGGCAAGCTGCCGTACACCGGCACCGATGCGCTTTCCACCGCGCTGGCGCACCTGACCGAACCCCTGCCGGAATTGCCGGTGCACCACGGCCGTTATCAGGACGTGCTGCGCAAGCTGTTGGCCAAGGACCCGGCAGAACGCTTTCCGGATGCGGCGGCCTTGCTGCGTGCGTTGGATCAACTGCCGGTGGATTCGCCGGAAGCAACACTGGTGCGGCCGTTGCCGATTCCCGTTCCGACCCCAGTCAGTTTCGACCTGGCCGGCATCACGCCAGAGTCCATCGAGATCCCCACTGATAAACCCCAGCCGGTGCGCCAGCCAGTGGTACCCCCCACCCAGCACAGCGAACAGCGGCGTGGTCCGGTGTTGGCACTGGCGGCCGTTGCGGTGGCGGTTGCCTTGGCCATTGGTGGGGCCAGTTATTGGTGGTTGAGTGGCAGCGATACCCCTGCCGCCAAGCCACCGGCTGCCGTGGTGCCGACGGTCACACCACCGCCTACGCCAGTTGCATCGGTGGCTGAGGTGGATGGCGGCCAGCGTCCGTTGCTGATGGCGGGCAAGAAGACCTTGTTCCAGCGGGTCCTGAGCAAGCCGGGGGCCAAACTTTCGGCCGAGGCGGGCAGTGCGCCGGGCAAGGCGTTGCCGGCGTTTTCCGTGCTGTATGTGTATCAACGCAAAGACGTCGACGGCAGCCCATGGGTACGCGTCGGTGCCGCCACCGATGGGCGCAGCGACGGTTGGTTGCCCGCGTCCCAAGTCAGCGACTGGAAGCAGAGCCTGGTGCTCAAGTTCACCGAGCGCTCAGGCCGAGCGCCGGTGATGTTCCTGCGCCAATCCGCAGAGGTGGAAAAGCTGCTGGCTGACCCGGCAGCCGCCAAAGGCGTATTGGCCAAGGCGCAGAAAAACAGTGACGACAACGGCCAGGTGCTGGCCCTGGAACCCACGGCCAGCGCGGTGCCGCAGAACCAGTTCTACCTGTTGCCGATCTTCGATTCCAAAGAGAGCTTCGACGAAAACGGCCAGCCGGTGCAGCTGCTCAATGTGGCGTCCATCGACCCCGGCAGCGCAGCGGCCAAGCCCGCCACGCCGGTGATCAGCGCCAACGCCGACGCCTTCCGGACTGCCGTGGTGCTGGTGGTGGACACCACCGTGTCGATGCAGCCGTACATTGACCAGGTGCGCGACGTGGTGCACGAGCTGCAAACCCGCATCGCCGAGCGCGGCGAGCTGGACAGCGTGAGTTTTGGCTTGGTGGGGTTCCGTAACAGCACGAAGAAAACCCCGGGCCTTGAGTATGTGGCCAAGACCTTGATCACCCTCGATCAGGGCCGCGACCCGCAACGCTTCCTCGACATGGCGCGTCAGGTCAAGGCGTCGACCGTGTCCAGCCATTCCTTCAACGAAGATGCCTTCGCCGGTGTGATGCAGGCAGTGGATGGCATGGACTGGTCCGGCTACGGCGGGCGCATCATCCTTTTGGTCACTGATGCGGGTGCGTTGCGCAAGAACGACCTGTTTGCCGCCACCCAGATGAACGAAGCCGAGGTGCGCCAGGCGGCACTGGGCAAGCAGATCAAGATCTACGCCCTGCACTTGCGCACCGATGCCGGCAAGAAAACCCACGCCGGCGCCGAGAGCCAGTACCGCATCCTTACGGCCGACGCCAACCCGCAGATCGGCGACCTGTACACGCCGGTGCCGGGTGGCGATGTACACAAGCTGGGTGAGCGCGTGGACGAGATCGGCAGCGTGTTCGCCAACCTCGTGCACCAGGTGCGCAGCAACACGCCGCAACCGGTGCCGTTGCTGAGCAGTGCGCCGAGCCTGGCGGACAAGTCGGCGGCGGTGGGTTATGCGATGCACATGGACTTCCTCGGTCGCAAGACTGCGAGCCAGGCGCCGCAGCTGGTCAGCGCCTGGACCGCCGACCGTGACCTCACCAACCCGGCGCTGCCGGCGTTCCAGGTGTGCGTGATGCTCACCAAGTTGCAGCTCAACGACTTGCAGCAGTCGCTGAAACTGATCGTCGATGCCGCGCGCAAGACTCAGACTTCCCCCAAGGATTTCTTCCAGGAAATCGCCAGCGCCTCGGCCTACATGAGCCGCGACCCACAGGCCCTGCGCAAGGGCGGCAACCTGGCCGACGGCGGCATCCTCGGCGAATACCTGGAAGGCCTGCCGTACCGCAGCAAGTCGCTGAACATGACCCAGGACCTGTGGTTGTCGTTGAGCGTGGCCGAGCAGGAAGACTTTATCGACGAGCTGGATTCGAAAATCCGCCTCTACGAAACCTTCCACAATGACGTGGCCAACTGGGTCCGTTTCGGCGATGCCGAGCCGGGCGATGCGTTGTACCGCGTGCCGTTGTCGACGTTGCCGTGATGTTGAGTCTGAGCGCGGTGCACAAGAGCCGGGGCGTCGGTAGCCAGCGCTATAGCCTGGTGATCCCGGCGCTTGCGCTGCGTGCGGGCGAGCAATTGGCGATTGTCGGGCCCAGCGGTTGCGGCAAGAGCACCTTGCTGGACCTGCTGGCGCTGGTGCTGGCGCCCGATCAAGTCGGGCAGTTTGAATTCCATCAGCACGACATCGCCGGGTTGTGGCGCGGTGATCAGCAAACCACGTTGGCCGCCTTGCGCAGCCAGCACCTCGGGTATGTGCTGCAAACCGGTGGCTTGCTGGGCTTTCTCGATGTGCGCAGCAATATTGCGTTGTCGCGCCAACTGCTGGGCTTGAAGGACGACGGCAGTGTGACGCGGCTGGCCGAGCAGTTGGAGATCAGCGACCAATTGGCCAAGAAACCCGCCGCCCTGTCGGTGGGCCAACGCCAGCGTGTGAGCTGTGCCCGCGCCTTGGCCCATGCACCGCAATTGGTGTTGGCCGATGAGCCGACCGCCTCCCTCGACCCGCTGAACGCAGAACGGGTGATGCAGGCGCTGCTGGCCCAGGCCCGCGAGCACCGTGCCGCCTGTGTGATCGCCACCCATGACGAACCTCTGGCCCGTGCCAGTGGCTTGCAGGTAAGGCGCATCAGTTGCCGTCGTGATACCGACGGCGGCGTCACCGCTACCCTCGGGGAGGCGTGCTGATGCGTATCGGTCTGGTGGCGTCGCTGGCCTGGCAGGACTATCGCAATGACGCCTGGTTGTCGGCCTGTTCAGTGCTGGCGCTGGTGGCGGTGATCGCGCCGCTGCTGGTGTTATTCGGCCTGAAGTTTGGACTGGTTAGCAGTTTGACCGAACGTTTGGAGACCGACCCCGCCACCCGTGAAATTATTCCGTTGGGCGGTGGTCGATTCAGCAGCGCATTTATCCAGCAGCTTGGCGAGCGTAGTGATGTGGCGTTTGCCGTACCGCGTACGCGACAGATTGCGGCGACCGCGCAGGTGGGCACCTTGACTCTGGAAATGCTGCCGACGGCCGCGGGTGACCCGTTATTGAACGGCCTGCCGATGCCCAAGGGGCTGGAGCAGATCGTGCTGAGTCACACCGCCGCTGAAAAGCTGGCAGCGCGGCCTGGCGATTGGTTGGACGCAAGCTTTGCCCGGCAAGTGGCGGGGCGCGTCGAAGCCCGGCGCACACGCTTGCAAGTGCTGGCAGTGTTGCCGCTGGAAGCTTTCGCCCGAGACGGTTTGTTTGCCGACCTGGGCTTGCTGGAAGTGGCGGAAGATTATCGCGACGGCCGTGCAGTGCCGGCGCTGGGTTGGGACGGTGAGGCGGCTGGCGCGAATGAGCAGCGGGTGTATCCGGCGTTTCGCTTGTACGCCCGTACCCTCAGCGATGTGGAGCCGCTGCGGGTGTTTTTTGCCGGGCAGAACCTGTTGGTCTCGACCCAGGCGCAGACCATCGCGCAGGTGCAGTCGTTGAGCCGCAACCTGTCGATCGTGTTCTGGGTGATTGCCGGAGTGGCGTGGGTGGGGGCGTTTGCGGCGATCTTCGCCGGGGCGTTGGCTGCCGTGGCGCGCAAGCGGCGGGAATTGTCGGTGTTGCGCCTGTTGGGGTTTTCCACCGGTGGGCTGCTGCTGTTTGTGGTGGTGCAGGCGCTGTACAGCGCGGGTGCCGCCGCCGTGCTCAGTGCCGCGCTGTATGGCGTGGCCGAGGCGGGTTTGAATCAACTCTTTGTGCAGGTGCCGGGCGAATACGCCAGCCACCTGCTGGCGCGTCACTACGGCCTGGCCCTGGTTGCTGTCCTGGGCGTAAGCGCCGTGGCGGCGGCCTGTGGTGGTTGGCGAGTGGCGCGTATCCAGGCTTCTGAAGGAATCAGAGATGTATAAGTTACTGGGCGCCTGTGTGGCGCTGAGCCTGGCCTCGATGGCCTGGGCCGATGAGGCGAGCGACAAGCTGGACAACCCCAAGCCGTTGGAAGGCGACGTCAGCCTGCCGCTGCCGTGCGACGGCAACATGCTGTTCCGCTACGCCTACGTGCTGGCCCAGGGCACCCTGGATGACCGCGAGATCAGCCTCGGCTACCCCTTTGCCGAAGGCGAGGCGGGTTATCAGCAGTCGTTCATTTCCGGCTACCGCCGCGACTTCATCAACGGCCAATTCACCCTCAAGGACCTGCCCAAGGACTGGAACAAAGTCATCGCGCCGTTGATGCCCAAGACCGACGCGAAGACCCCGCTCAAGCCGATGCTCTACTTCATTGGCAAGTACGAAGTGACCACGCGCCAGTACGCGCAAGTGATGTCCCAGGCGCAGTCCCTGGCCAGCGGCGAGCCGGCCCCGGCGTGCGATGCGCCGACGGGGATGGCGGCGCGCTTGCCCAAGGTGAAGCTGTCGCGCTTCGAGGCCGAGCGCTTCTCGGCGGTGTACAGCGCCTGGCTGATGAAATACCACCGCGACCTGCTGCCCGTGAGCGGGCGTGGTTCTTCGGCCGAAGACGGCGGCCTGGGCTTTGTGCGCCTGCCCACCGAAGTGGAGTGGGAGTTCGCCGCACGCGGTGGCCAGGCGGTGAGTCGCCAGGACCTGGAAGGGCGCCTGTTTCCTCGCCGCGCCGAGGGCAGTGAAACCGACGGCCCGCTGGCCGATTACGCGGTGTTCAACCAGGTTGCCGGTGGCACCGGCCAGGCTGCTCGCCTGATGCCCATCGGCACCAAGTTGCCCAACCCCATCGGTATGTTTGATGTGATCGGCAACGCCGCAGAAATGGTCCAGGAATCCTTTCAACTGGTCCACGCCGGTCGCCGCCAGGGCACCTACGGCGGCTTTGTGGTCAAGGGCGGCAACTACCTGGAAGGCGAGGGCACGTTGTTCACCGGCATGCGCCGCGAGTACCCGCTGTTCGCCGCCGATGGCACCGAGCAAAGCAACGAGACCACCGGTTTCCGCGTGGCGATTGGTGCGCTGTCGGCGCCGCGTTCGCGCTACAAGGAGCTGTTCGCCCAGTGGCAGAAAGAGGGCCGCCTGGCCTCGCTGACCGACGCGATCGACGACGCCCAAGACCCGACCAAACGCCTGGACAGCATCATCGCTGCCAGCGTCGACCCCAAGCTGCAAGCCGAGCTGGGGCTGGTCAACGAAGAGCTCAAGCGCAACGTCTCGCTGATCGCCCAGCAGCGCGAAGAAGCGGCGGGCAACCTGATCCAGTCGGCCGCGTTGGTGGCCGAAACCATCAGCAACTACAACATTCGCCTGGCCAACCTGCAGAAGAGTCGCCAGCAGGCCCTGGACAACAAGGACGAGGCCAGCGCGCAGCTGTTTGCCACGGCCATCGACAACGGCCGCAGCGCGCTGGATGGCGCGGTGGCGATCTATATCGACAACCTGGCCACCGGCACGCGTTACACCGATGCGGTGATCCAGGCGCAGTTTCAACGGATCAAGGAAGAGTTGGATCGCAAGCCAGTGCTCGGCAAGAGCCTGGTGACGCGCGCAACACTGTTCGTTCGCCATGTCGGCAATTACCGCAAGCAACAGCGGGCCGACCCGGCAACGATCTTGAAGGAATTGCTCGCAGCGAGCGGACAGCGATGATCGCTGGCTGTATGGCGAGCTTGGAAGGGACTCAGGCGGCGGTGGGCCGTGCTGGGCAAGTCAAACTTAAAAGAGAACACACCTATGCTTTTTTCCCGTAAGGCGGTTTCCAAGCGTCACTTGCTGCTGATCGCGGCCGGCTTCAGCACCGTGCTGACCGGTTGCGCCACGTCGCCGACCTCCAAGGTCGCGTCGAGCACCAAGGTCGAGTACTACCCTAACTGCTACGAGCCCGTGCAGCACCTGCGTGCCACCGATTCGGACATGACCAAGTCGGTCGTCACCGGCGCGGCGCTGGGTGCGGCGGGTGGTGCATTGCTGGGCGCCCTGACCGGCGACTCCGACAAGCGCGGCCGCAACGCCGCCATCGGTGCGGCGGGCGGCGCCTTGGCCGGTGGTGCTGCCGGTTACTACACCGAGCGTCAGAAGCAGATCAGCGATGACAACCAGCGCATCGCGTCCTACTCCACCGACTTCAACAAAAGCGCGTCGGATATCGACCGCAGCACCGCCTACGCCCGTGCGTCGCAGCAGTGCTACCAGAGCGCATTCACCAAGCTGGTCAATGACCGCAAGGCCAAGACCGTCAACGACACTGAAGGCCGCAAGCGCCTGGCGGAAATCGTCGCGGGCCTGAAAGAGTCCAATGACCTGATCGTCGCGGTCAACGGCAAAGCCAGCGAAGACCTGAACAACTACACCCAGGCCTACGAGAAAGACCTGCAGCAAGTGGGTGTGCAGCGTACTGACGTGGTGACTGTGGCCCAAGCCGACACCACGCCACCGGTTGCGCCGGCCAAGGGCAAGAAAGCCGTGAAGCCTGCGAAGAAGCCGCCACTGCCCACCGTGCCGAAAGAAGCGGTGACCACCGAGAAGAGCATCCAGACCGTGCAGGCCAAGCAAGCTGAAAGCAAGCAAGTGGCCAGCGCCGGTAAAGCGCAGATCGAAGGCACCTGCCGCGATCCAAACCTGGCCGACTGGGCGCCGGTGCCTTGCCCTAACGTTTAAGTAACATGTTGCTATAAGCGTTAAACGCCAGCCGATCTCCTGCTAAAGCGCGAGATCGGTGGCGTTCCCCGGACAAATCGTTACACTGCTGCGGCCACTCAATAATTACACCGAGGCCGTGTGCATGAAATTTCGTCTTCTCCTGTGGGTGCTGGGCCTGATGATGGGCAAAGCCAGCCGCACCAATCCCGCCTTCCAGCAACAGTTGGGTGACAAAGACCTGGCGTTCCAGTTGCAGACCCTCGACGGCAAGGTTGCCCGTCACTTCATCGTCAAAGATCAGCGCATTACCAGCCGCTCGGGTGTTCACCCCTCGCCGGCGTTCGCCATTGCGTTCAAGGACGCGGCTTTCGGCTTCGCCACGATGCAGGCGAAGAACAAGCAACTGGCGTTCATGACGGGGATTCAGGACAAGACGATCCAGATCAAGGGCAACCCGGCGCTGGTGATCTGGTTCCAGGGGTTGACCAAGTATCTGAAGCCGAAGAAAAAGAAATAGGGTTTTTCAGGTAGACCGAGTGGGATTCATCGCAGGCAAGCCAGCTCCCACATTCAACCGCATTCCAAAGAATGTACTCGGTCAACGGTGGGAGCTGGCTTGCCTGCGATAGCGGTCTAACCGGTTAAAGATTCAGCCCTGGCTGAACTGGGACGCCAGCTCACGCAACAGCACTTCTGCATCCAGCACTTTACCCACCACTTCCTCAGCCTTCTCACGGCTCAGGCCCAGGCGCTCAAGCATGGCGTCGGGGATCGCTTCGTCCGGCCCGGAACCGATACCGCGGCTGCGCAGGAGGCGCACCGCCAGGCACACCAGGTTCGGGTACTCGGCGTATTGGCCGTCGTAGGTCGGGTCGTGCTGGAAGCGCAGGGCAGTGGACAGCTCGTCCGGCATGTCCCAGTAGCGCATCAACCAGGCGCCGATCTGCTCACGGCTGATCCCCAGCAGGTGCTGTTCCACATAGCTGTGGCACAGGTGCGGGTTGACCTCCAGGTGACGGCAGATCAGCGAGAAGTGCGGCGGAAACACGTGAGCCAGCAACAGGTAACCGAAGTTGTGCAGTAGGCCGGCGAGATAAGTCAGGCCGGCTTCCGGGCGCTGGGCGCGTGGCATGGCACGGGTCAGGCCTTCGATCACGGCGGCGGTGTAGATCGACTGGTGCCAGTAGGGCGTGGACTGGTGCGGGTGGTCCTTGGGCAGGCTCAGGGTCTTGCCCAAAGCCAGGCCAAGTGCCAGGTTGATCACCAGGTCGAAGCCCAGCACGCGCACGATGGCGTCTTCAACTGAACGAATCTTGCCCGGCGAGGCGTAGTACGGCGACGCTGCCCAGCTCACCACTTGGGCGGCCAGCGCGGGGTCGGTCTCGACCACGCTGGTGATGTCATCAATGGTGGCATTGGGGTCGACCCGCAGCTTGATGATCTTCTGCGCGGTGTCGGCCAGCGGTGGAATCTCGATGGTCGCTTCCAGGCGCTGCTGGATGCGGCGGGCGGTGAACGCCTGCATCGCCTGGGTGATTTCCTCGCGGTCATCGTTAGGGCGGTCCAGGTTGGGGCGGATGTTGCTCAACGGCTCGCCAAAGTGACCGGCGCTGGCCTTGGTGAGCATGGTCTTGAAGTCGTCGCTGGAGATTTCCAGCAGCAGGCCGGCTTCACCCGAATGCACCAGCAGGCTGGGCTCGTTGAGCAGGCTGCCTTCGTACAGGCACGGCGAGGTGGTCAGTGCCGGCAGGCCCGGCAGCAGGCTCAGGTCATGTTTGCCCAGCATGCGTTCGACACGCTCCGGCGCGACGGCGGTGAGGCGGCGCCCAGTGAGTTCGGCGAGGCGGTTGAGGTCGAGCAACTGGTTCTGAGGGAACAGCACCATGAGTGCGCCGACGGCATCTTCCAGCAGCACTGCCTGGACCTTTCGTGCGGGATTCAGGCCAGGTTGTTCGGCAACTTCCGTGTAGCTGATGGCGAGCTTTGCGAGCAGAGCCCGAATAACCGGCGGAGCGGTCAGCGGGGCTGTGGCGAGGGCTACTTCTGACATGGCCTGATCCAATTTCTTACAGTTCCCGAAGTATAACCAGCTTGATACAACTGTTGGTCGACTAACTGTGGTTTGTGACGTGGTTGGCTATGGGAAGCGGTTGTTCAACCTGACGCCATCGCCGGCAAGCCGGCTCCTACAGGGTATTTCAGACTTGGCCGTATTGTTGGCCGTGGCGCAGCCAGCGGTCGAGCAGCGGGCTGACATGATCCGGCCAGCGTTCGAGCAGGGCCTGGGCGGCGTCGCGAACGGCGGGCAGCAGGTCGGCGTCGCGCATCAGGTCGGCGACCTTGAATTGCAGCAGGCCGGTCTGGCGGGTGCCGAGCATTTCGCCGGGGCCGCGCAGTTCGAGGTCTTTTTCGGCGATGACAAAACCGTCGTTGGTTTCACGCATGATGCCCAGGCGCTGGCGGCCGATCTGTGACAGCGGTGGGTGGTACAGCAGCACGCAGTGGCTGGCGGCGCTGCCCCGACCGACGCGGCCGCGCAACTGGTGCAGTTGGGCCAGGCCCAGGCGTTCGGGGTTTTCGATGATCATCAGGCTGGCATTGGGCACGTCCACGCCCACCTCGATCACCGTGGTGGCCACCAGCAGTTGCAGGTTGCCGGCCTTGAATTCGGCCATCACTGCGGCTTTTTCGGCGGGCTTCATGCGGCCGTGGATCAGCCCGACCTTCAGCTCGCCCAGGGCGCTGGTGAGGTCTTCATAGGTGGTTTCGGCCGCCTGGCAGGTCAGCTCTTCGGACTCTTCGATCAGCGTGCACACCCAGTAGGCCTGGCGGCCTTCAGCGCAGGCGCCGCGCACGCGTTCGATCACTTCGACGCGGCGGGTGTCGGTGACCAGCACGGTATTGACCGGTGTACGGCCGGGCGGCAGTTCGTCGAGGATCGAGGTGTCGAGGTCGGCGTAGGCGCTCATGGCCAGGGTGCGCGGGATCGGCGTGGCGGTCATGATCAACTGGTGTGGGCTCATGCGCCCGCCCACGCCTTTCTGGCGCAGGGCCAGGCGCTGTTGCACGCCGAAGCGGTGCTGTTCGTCGATGATCACCAGCGCCAGGTTCTTGAACTGCACTTCGTCCTGGAACAGTGCGTGGGTGCCCACAACCATCGGTGCGCCCCCGGCGATCTGTTCCAGCGCGGCGGCGCGGTTCTTGCCCTTGAGCTTGCCGGCCAGCCACGCCACCTCCAGGCCCAGCGGTTCGAGCCAGCGCTTGAAGGTGATGAAGTGCTGCTCGGCGAGGATTTCGGTGGGCGCCATCAGCGCCACTTGGTAACCGGCTTCCAGCGCTTGCAGGGCGGCAAGGGCGGCGACCACGGTCTTGCCCGAGCCCACGTCGCCCTGGATCAGCCGCAACATCGGTTCTTTCTGGCTGAGGTCGTAGGCGATCTCATTGCCCACCCGCTGTTGGGCACCGGTTGGCGCAAAGCCGAGGTTGGCCAGGTATTGCGCAGGCAGTTTCGTGGCCTTGGGCATGGCTGGCGCGCGCAGGGAGCGCATGCTTTCACGCAGGCGTTGCTGGGACAGTTGGTGAGTCAGCAGCTCTTCAAACGCCAAGCGATGCTGGGCCCAGTGATGGCCCAATGCCAATTCATCGACATCGGCGTCGGCCGGAGGGTGATGCAGGTAGCGGATTGCATCGGCCAGGGGTGCCAGCTGGTAGTCGCGGGCCAGTTCCAGGGGCAACCAGTCGGGCAGGCTTTTCGGGCCAAGCATGGTCAGGGTCTGCATGCACAACTGGCGCAAGCGCTGTTGGGTCAGGCCCTCGGTGAGTGGGTAGATCGGGGTGAGGGTGGTGTCTACCGGCGGCGGCTCGTCGCCGGTGATGGCGCGGTATTCCGGGTGGTAGATCTCCAGGCCCGACGCGCCCGGGCGGGCTTCGCCGTAGCAGCGCACGCGGGTGCCACGCTTGAGGCCTTCCTTTTGAGCATTGCTGAAATGGTAGAAGCGCAGGCTCAGGCCGCCGGTACCGTCCTGCAGGCGCACCACCAGGCTGCGACGCTTGCCCATCACCACGTCGGCACCGCTGACGGTGCCTTCGACCACCGCATCCTGCCCGGGGCGCAACTGGCCGATGGGCACCACACGGGTGCGGTCCTGATAGCGCAGGGGCAGGTGGAAGAGTACGTCCTGGAGGTTTTCCAGGCCGACCTTGGCCAATTTCTCGGCCATGGCTTCACCGACACCCTTGAGTGCCGTCACCGACACCTGTGACAACTCGGTCATACGGCTAATCAGCTCGCAACAGTCGGCTTGGCCACCGAGCACAGGCGGATCGAGTCGGCCAGGATCTCAATGGCCTTTGGCCGTGGGAAGCTGGCACGCCAGGCGATCGCCACGGTACGGAATGGCACGGGTGGCGTGAGTGGGCGCACTTCGATTACGCCGGGGGCGTAGTGATGGCTGTCGACTGCCGAGAGCGGCAGGATCGAAATGCCCAGGCCGGAGGCGACCATGTGGCGGATGGTTTCCAGGGAGCTGGATTCCACGGTGGTGTGCTTGGCGCCGTCGTTGCCTTTGGTCAGGGTCGGGCACGCTTCCAGCACTTGGTCGCGGAAACAGTGACCTTCGCCCAGCAGTAGCAGGCTCTTGTCGTTGAGCAGGCCGGCGTCGATGGTGTCTTTTTGCGTCCACGGGTGGCTGGCCGGCATCAGCACGTAGAACGGCTCATCGTAGAGCGGCAGGGTGAGCACGTCCGCCTCGTTGAACGGCAGGGCGATGATGATCGCGTCCAGCTCGCCGTTGCGCAGTTTGTCGCGTAGCACGTGGGTGAAGTTTTCTTCGATATACAGCGGCATCTGCGGCGCAACGCGGTGCAGTTGCGGGATCAGGTGCGGGAACAGGTACGGGCCGACGGTGTAGATGGCGCCGACTTTGAGCGGTGCCGTCAGCTGATTTTTGCCGGCCTGGGCCAGTTCGCGAATGCTTTGGGCTTGCTCCAGGACCTTCTGGGCCTGGGCAACGATGCCTTCGCCCACCGGAGTCAGGCGCACGGCGCTCTTGCTGCGCTCGAAAATCAGCACACCGAGTTCGTCTTCAAGCTTTTTCACACCCACCGACAGCGTCGGCTGGCTGACATGGCAACGCTCGGCCGCGTGGCCGAAGTGCTGCTCTTGGGCGAGGGTCACGATGTAGCGTAATTCTGTAAGAGTCATAGCGAGCGTCCATGAGGTTGCGGGCCAAGCATACCGGCTGCAATCGATAGACGCACGTTATCAGAACTTTGGTGGGGATTGAGCGGGGAATAGGGAGGATTTTGCTGATGCAGTAAATCAATGTAGGAGCTGGCTTGCCGGCGATGCAGGCACCTCGGTCTTAAGTTGCACCGAGGTGATGCTATCGCAGCGGTGCGGCGATCCGACAAACCAGCTTCAGTTGTTAGCGGCGACGCTTCTCGATGTTGTAAACGAACGGCGCGACGATCTCGACGCTGCCGCCCTTCAACATATCGGCCGGTGGCTTGGGCAGTGGCTGGGCACGACGGATCATCTCCAGGGTCGCACGGTCCAGATCGGCGTTGCCGGAGCGGCCCACCAGTTCGTAGGACAATACATTGCCTTCGGCATCGACCACAAAGCGCAGGCGGTTCATGCCTTCCTTGCCACGCTGTTGGGCACTTTGCGGGTACTTTTTGTACTTCTGCAAGTGGGCCAGCAGGGTGCCTTCCCAAGACGCTTTGGCCGCAATCTGTTGAGGCGACGGGCCAGGAACGGGCTGGGCCGACTTCTCAGCGGGTGCGTTGGTCGGTGGGGTTTCGCTCGGCGGCTCCTCGGAAGGTTTCTCCTTGGGCGGCTCGGGCTTTTTTTCCACGGGCTTGGGCGGCTGAGGTTTAGGCTTTGGCTTGACCGGCTTGGGCACCTGGATCGTTGGCTTGGGTGCCTCGGCCAGCTTCGGCAGGGGCAGCTCTTCCACCGGTGCAGGCGGTTGCGGCGGCGTGATCACCTTGGGCGGTGCCGGCGGCGGCGGGGCTGGCATCGGTGCCAGGTCGATGACCATGGCTGCCGGTGGCAACTGCACCGTACGCGGTGCTGACCAATGAAGCGCGATAGCGATCGCGACGGCATGCACGCCCAGTACGACGGCGAGGCTGGTGCCATATCGCGTCAGTTTGTGGCGCGTCGTGATCATTTCTTGGCTGCCGTCTCAAGTCCGACCAGGCCTACCTTGAGGTAGCCGGCTGCCCGCAGGGCATCCATCACGCTCATCAGGTCGCCGTAGTCCACGCCTTTGTCGGCCTGGAAGAAGATGGTCGTGTCTTTCTTGCCTTGGGTCTTGGCGTCGAGCACCGGGCCCAAGGTTTCAGCTTTGACTTCTTCTTCGCCCAGGAACAGGCGCTGGTCCGCCTTCACGCTGAGGAATATCGGTTTTTCCGGCCGCGGCGCAGGCTTGGCGCTGGACGCGGGCAGGTCGACCTTGATGTCCACGGTCGCCAGGGGGGCTGCCACCATGAAGATGATCAGCAGCACCAGCATCACGTCGATAAACGGTGTGACGTTGATTTCGTGGTTCTCGACGAGTTCGTCGTCGCCTTGATTCAAATGCAGGCCCATGGCCGATTACCCCACTTTCACCATGTGCGGTTGCGAGCTGCGCTCGGTAGGCAGGTGATCGAGGTCACGGCTGACCAGCAGCAGGACTTCTGCCGACGCGTCCGATACCTGGGCCTTGTAGCCGGCGATGGAACGGGCGAAGACGTTGTAGATCACCACCGCAGGAATCGCGGCAACCAGGCCCAGGGCCGTGGCCAGCAGGGCTTCAGCGATGCCTGGGGCAACGACTGCGAGGTTGGTGGTCTGGGTTTTGGCGATGCCGATGAAGCTGTTCATGATGCCCCACACGGTACCGAACAGGCCGACGAACGGCGCGGTAGAACCGATGGTTGCCAGCACGCCGGTGCCGCTGCTCATGTTGCGACCGCAGGCAGCCACCAGGCGCTCCAGGCGGAAGCTGACGCGTTCCTTGATGCCTTCTTTTTCGCGGGTGTTGGCCGACAGGCGCATTTCTTCCAGAGCGTCGTGGACCAGCAGGTTGGCCAGGGTGCCCTTCTTGGTCGCGGTTTCACTCGCTTCCTTGAGGGTGGTGGCTTTTTTCAGGTGGACGATTTCAGTGCGCAGGCGGCGTTTGGCGCCCAGCAGCTCGAAGCCCTTGGCGATCCAGATGGTCCAGGTGATGATCGAGGCAATGGCCAGGCCGATCATCACGGCTTTCACCACGACGTCTGCGTTCTGGTACATGCCCCATGGGGACAGGTCGTGGGCCATGCCCAGGGAGTTGTCCTGTTCGGCTTGAGCTTCTTCACCCAGGGCATTGATGCCGTCGATCGCGTTTTTGAGTTCCGGCGGCAGCTTGGAAACGTCGACGGTGCCGTCAGCGTTTTTTGGCACAGCTATTTGTTCGACGTGCGCTGCGGGTGTTTGTGCTGCGGCAGCTGGAGCAGCAGACGGTGCAGTGGCATCGGCGAATGCGGCGGTCGGTGCCAGCATTACGCTGAACAGCAACGCAGCAATCGCACGCCAGGCGCGGGATGGGCTGTGAGGCTTGGTTGGCGAAGCGGGGTTTGTATTACGTGTCATGCTGGCCGGACCTGAGAGAAAAAATGAGTGATCGTCCTGCCAGACCCGTGGGGGTCGAGGACAAATGGGCGGTTATTATTGCAAGTAATTCTTGTTAACAAAAGTAATACAGTTACTTAATTTGTCCTTTTGCTGGCCGCTGGTCATCTTCGGCGGCTAATCTGCGCCTTTAGTCATGGAGTTTTGTAATGTCTGCGCCCTCTGTTGTGATTGCCGGCTGCGGTGATGTGGGTAGTCGTCTGGCCAGCCAATTGCTGGACTCAAAATGGGAGGTCCACGGCCTGCGGCGCGATATTTCGCGGCTTCCGCAGGGGGTGATTGGCATTGCCGGCGACCTGTTCAATAAGGACTGCCCCGACACCTGGCCGATCGGCGGGGTGGATTACCTGGTGTATTGCGCAGCGGCCACCGACCACGACGAAGCCGGCTATCGCGCCGCTTATGTGCAAGGGTTGCAGCATGTGTTGGAGTGGCTGCAGGACTATGGCCAGGCGCCGAAACACTTGCTGTTTGTGTCCAGCAGCAGTGTGTATGGGCAGCAGAACGGTGAGTGGGTTGATGAAACGTCCGACACCCAGGCGCAGGGGTATTCCGGCAAGATCATGCTCGAAGCCGAGCAAGTGGCGCTCAACAGTGGCATACCGGCGAGCATCGTGCGCCTGACGGGCATTTACGGCCCGGGCCGAGAGTGGCTGCTGACCCAGGTACGCCAGGGCTATCGCGTGGCAATCGATCCACCTTTATATGGCAACCGCATTCATGCGGATGACGCGGCGGGCTTGCTGGCGTTTTTGTTGCGGCATGTGGAGCAGGGCGGCGCGTTGGATAAGGTCTACATTGGCGTCGACGATGCGCCGGCACCGTTGGCTGAGGTGGTGGGGTGGTTGCGTGAGTATCTGGGTGTGACGGAGTGGGCGGATGACGCCAGTGTGCGCCGGGCGGGGAGCAAGCAGTGCAGCAATGCACGGGTCAAGGCGTTGGGCTGGAAGCCGACGTATCCAACGTATCGCGAAGGCTATGCCGCGATTCTCAAAGGCTGAAACGCGGTTGAAAATGTGGGAGCTGGCTTGCCTGCGATAGCGGTGTGTCAGTCACATCTGCATTGGATGTGGCACCGCCATCGCTGGCAAGCCAGCTCCTACATTTGGATTCTCGTGAGGCGGATTACTGCTTTTCAAGCAGCCACTGGCGGGGGCCTGGGGTGAACGAGGGCACTTCATCCGCCTGCGCAGTGTTCACCGCCTGGAAGATTTCCAGCTGTTTGCCCTTGCGCGCAAAGATCCACGGGTTGCCCTTGCCGTTCAGTTGCAGCCAGATGCTGTCGTAACCGCCGCTCATGGAGGCGCAGTCGCCCGCCAGGCACAGCGAATACTGGTCGACACCCGGCAGGCCAGCCACCTGGCCATTGGCCTGGAACTGGACCGTGGCGCCGTCACCGTTGCCGTCTTTGATCTTCCAGTCGCCGCCCATGTAGGCCGCATACAGCGCCCGTTCAAAGTTGGCGCCCAGTGGCGCGCCTTCCGGGGCAGGGTCTTTGGCACGGGCGAACAGCTGCTCAGGCTCGTTGTCATTGGCCACTTGCAGCAGTTGTTTGCCTTTGCGCTTGAGTTCGGTGGCCGTGCTGCCGTAGAAATCCACGCTCCAGGCGCCGGATTTCTCACCGAGCAACTTGCCTTCGGCTACTTCAAAACCGTTGTAGTAGCGTGCCTGTGAAGCCTTGGTGTTCACTTCCCATTCAAGGTTAGGGCCATAGGTTTGCAGGGCTTCACGCAAAGGGCCGCCCTTGGCTGCCGCATCGATGGCGACCTGGTTGATCCAGGTGCCGCTCACATCCAGGTCGGCAGGGTTGCTGGCGCAGCCGCCGAGCAACAGGGCGAGCAACGATGAGGCTACAAGCGCTTTGCGCATTACGAAATCCTTCTGAAACAAAGTCGGCGCAGCCCTTTGAGGGCTGCGCCGGGTGTTTTACTCGATGACCAGAATCGCGTCCATCTCAACCTGTGCGCCCTTTGGCAGGGCAGCAACGCCGATGGCGGCGCGGGCTGGGTAGGGTTGTTCGAAGTATTTGCCCATGATCTCGTTGACCTTGGCGAAGTGGCTCAGGTCGGTGAGGAAGATGTTCAACTTGACGATGTCCTTGAACGAACCGCCAGCGGCTTCGGCAACAGACTTGAGGTTCTCGAAGACTTGTACGGTCTGGGCTTCGAAGCCTTCAACCAGCTCCATGGTCTTTGGGTCCAGCGGGATCTGGCCGGACATGTAGACGGTGTTGCCCGCCTTGATGGCCTGGGAGTAGGTGCCGATGGCCGCCGGGGCCTTGTCGCTGGTGATAACAGTCTTGGTCATGAGTGACTCCTTGTAAGAGGCAGGTTATGCACGCATGCGGGTGATACGAATCACACCAGTCAAGGCGCGCAGTTTCTTGATCACGCGGGCCAGGTGCACGCGGTCGTGGACGCTGACCACCAACTGGACCACGCTGATGCGACCATCGCGCTCGTCCATGCTGATTTTCTCGATATTGCCGTCGGCCGCGTTGACGCTGCTGGCCAGCAGTGCGATCAGGCCGCGCTGGTGTTCCAGCTCCACCCGCAGCTCGACGTTGAATTCGCCGGTGACATCCTTGGCCCACGAGAGCTGGATGCATTTTTCCGGGTTGTGGCGGATTTCGGTGATGTTGCGGCAGTTGTCCAGGTGCACCACCATGCCTTTGCCCGCCGACAGGTGGCCAACAATCGGGTCGCCCGGGATCGGCGTGCAGCACTTGGCGTAGCTGAGCACCAGGCCCTCGGTGCCGCGAATTGCCAGCGGGCCTTCCGGGCTTGGCAACTGTTCGCCTTCGCCGAGCAGGCGACGGGCGACCACGTAGGCCATGCGGTTGCCCAGGCCGATATCTTCCAGCAGGTCCTCGATGGTTTCCTGACGATATTCGTGGAGCATCGCTTGCACGCGCTCGGCCGGGATCTTGTCGAGGGCGCTATCGAAGCCGTTGAGCACCTTGTTCAGCAGGCGTTCGCCGAGGCTGATGGACTCGGAGCGGCGCTGCAGCTTCAGGGCGTGACGGATGTGGGTGCGCGCCTTGCCGGTGACCACGAAGTTGAGCCACGCCGGGTTCGGGCGTGCGCCCGGTGCGCTGACGATCTCGACTGTGGAGCCGCTTTGCAGCGGTTCAGACAGCGGCGCGAGACGACGATTGATCCGACACGCAATACAGCTGTTGCCTACGTCGGTGTGCACGGCGTAAGCAAAGTCGACCGCCGTGGAGCCTTTTGGCAGCTCCATGATCCGGCCTTTGGGCGTGAACACGTAGACCTCGTCCGGGAACAGGTCGATCTTCACGCTTTCGATAAATTCGAGGGAGTTGCCGGCACGTTGCTGCATTTCCAGCACGCCCTTGACCCACTGGCGGGCGCGGGCATGGGTGCCTTTTGGCTGCTCGTCGCCGCTGGATTTGTACAGCCAATGGGCGGCGATGCCGTTGTTGGCCATCTCTTCCATTTCGCGGGTGCGGATCTGGATCTCGATCGGCACGCCGTGCATACCGAACAGCGTGGTATGCAGCGACTGGTAGCCGTTGGCCTTGGGAATCGCGATGTAGTCCTTGAAGCGGCCTGGCAGGGGTTTGTACAAATTATGTACAGCACCCAGCACGCGGTAGCAGGTGTCGACCTTGTCGACGATGATCCGGAACGCGTACACGTCCATGATCTCATTGAAGGCCCGGCGCTTGCCGCGCATCTTTTTATAGATGCCGTAGATGTGCTTCTGTCGGCCACTGACCTCGCCCTCGATCTCGTCGATCGCCAGGCAATGGCTCAGGGACTCTTCGATCTTGTTGACGATTTCCTTGCGGTTGCCCCGGGCGCGCTTGACCGCCTGGTAAATGCGCGCTGAGCGCATCGGGTGCATGGCCTTGAAGCCGAGGTCTTCGAATTCGATACGAATGGCGTGCATGCCCAGCCGGTTGGCGATGGGCGCGTAGATTTCCAGGGTTTCCTTGGCGATGCGCCGGCGCTTTTCGCCGGACAGCACTTCCAGCGTGCGCATGTTGTGCAGCCGGTCGGCCAGCTTGACCAGAATTACCCGGATATCGCGGGCCATGGCCATGGCCATCTTCTGGAAGTTTTCCGCCTGGGCTTCGGCCTTGGTCTCGAAGTTCATCTGGGTCAGTTTGCTGACCCCGTCGACCAGTTCGGCCACGGTTTCGCCAAATTGTGCGCTGAGCGCTTCCTTGGCGATGCCGGTGTCTTCGATCACGTCATGCAGCATCGCGGCCATCAGGCTCTGATGGTCCATGTGCATGTCGGCAAGAATGTTTGCCACCGCAAGAGGATGGGTGACATACGCCTCGCCGCTGCGGCGGCGTTGGCCGTCGTGGGCTTGTTCGGCGTAGAAATACGCTCGGCGGACCAGGTTGACCTGGTCTGGGCCGAGGTAGGTCGATAAGCGATCGGCGAGGGCGTCTATGCTCGGCAAAGTGTTAACTCCTGCCGTTGGCTGTGACCCCGCGCCGTGCTACGTCGACCAGGCATAGGCTTAGACGGCCTCGTTGGACTCGTCCTCGAACGCTGCAAACAGCGGTTCGTCTTCAACGATTTCAGCGTTGGCGATGAACTCGTAGCTCATCAGGCCTTCAGCGATTTCACGCAGGGCGACAACGGTAGGCTTGTCGTTTTCCCACTGGACCAGGGGCTCTTTGCCGCCAGTGGCCAGTTGACGGGCACGCTTGGTAGAGAGCATGACCAGCTCAAAGCGGTTATCCACGTGTTCTAGGCAGTCTTCAACGGTTACGCGGGCCATGGTATTCCTCGGAGCGAATGCAAGATGCGCGCTGCCCGGTTGGGCGAGCGGACTGAGCAGTTTAAAAAATCACCAGCGTTTAGGGAAGCGCTGATTTTTCGCGAGCCTTCGTAAAACCGCTGCAAGCACCAATGTAAAGCCCTTGCAGCCATTTTGGGAAGAGCCAATCAACCGAGCAGTTCGGCCAGCAATTTGCCGAAACGCTGCTGTTGGCGCTTTTGCTGGAGCTGATTGGTGCGGAAAATCGCCTTCAAATCCTCCAGCGCGTGGGAAAAGTCGTCGTTAATGATCAGGTAGTCGTAGTCGACGTAGTGGCTCATTTCGCTGACGGCCTCACGCATGCGGCCTTCGATGATCTCGTCGCTGTCCTGGCCACGGTTGGTCAGGCGCTGGTGCAAGGCTTCCAGGGACGGCGGCAGGATGAAGATCGAACGCGCCTTGGGCATCAGCTGGCGTACCTGCTCGGCACCTTGCCAGTCGATTTCCAGGATCAGGTCGTGGCCTTCGTCCAGGGTCTGCTGCAGGTGGCTTTGCGAGGTGCCGTAGAGGTTGCCGAACACTTCGGCGCGCTCCAGGAAGTCGCCGTGCTCGATCATCTTCACGAACTCGGTGCGCTCGACGAAGTGGTAGTGCACGCCGTTCACCTCACCCGGGCGCATGGCGCGGGTAGTGTGGGAGACCGAGATGCGGATCTGCTCGTCGGCGTCGGTCAGGGCCTTGACCAGGCTGCTCTTGCCCGCGCCCGAGGGGGCGGAAATGATGTAAAGGGTGCCGGTGCTGTGGGTCATGGAAGTTGCCTTACTCAATATTCTGTACTTGTTCGCGCATCTGCTCGATCAACACCTTGAGGTTGACCGCAGCGGTGGTGCTGCGCGGATCGAAAGCCTTGGAGCCCAGTGTATTGGCTTCGCGGTTGAGTTCCTGCATCAGGAAGTCCAGGCGCCGACCGGCGGCACCCGCCGACTTGAGCACGCGGCGCACTTCGAGGATGTGGGTGCTCAGTCGGTCGAGTTCTTCGGCCACGTCGCTTTTTTGTGCGAGCAGCACCATCTCTTGCTCCAGACGCGTCGGGTCGAGGTCGGCCTTCATGTCGGTGAAGCGGTCGAGGACCTTCTGGCGCTGGGTGGCGAGCATCTGTGGCACCAACTCGCGCAGGGTGACCACGTCTTCCTCGATGGCGGTCAGGCGATCGCTGATCAGGCGGGCCAGTTCGGCGCCTTCGCGCTCGCGACCGGCTTTCAGCTCCTTCAAACCTTGAGTGAACAGGGCGAGGGCTTCGGCGTTGAGGGCCTGTGGGTCGGTGGCGTCGGCCACCAGCACGCCGGGCCAGGCCAGCACTTCCAAAGGGTTCAGCGCGGCGGGTTGCTTGATCAGGCCGGCGATGGTTTCAGCCGCGGCGACCAGTTGCGCGGCGCGGTCGCGGTCGACCTGCAGCGGTTTGCCGGTGGTTTCCTCGGTAAAGCGCAGGGTGCATTCCAGCTTGCCACGGGAAATGCCCTGGCGCAGTGCTTCGCGCACGGCGCCTTCGAGGTCGCGGAACGATTCCGGCAGGCGCAGGTGCGGCTCCAGGTAGCGGCTGTTGACCGAGCGCAGTTCCCAGCTCAGGGTGCCTTGGGCGCCGGCTTTTTCGACGCGGGCGAAGGCGGTCATGCTGTGCACCATGGAGGTACCTCGCGTTGCAGCCCGCAAACACGGGCTGAATGGTTAAGAAGGCGCAGGATTGTAGCGCAGTGGGGCGGACGCGCCCAAACTCGACCATTGGTAACCGAATTTTTTAGCAGTGCCCCGAAGCGGTTCACGGCTCTATAATGCTCGGCAGTTTTTCGTCCTCAGTACAGGTATCCCCTATGAAACGTCCAAGTGGTCGCGCTGCCGATCAGCTCCGCTCGATCCGCATCACCCGCAACTACACCAAACACGCCGAGGGTTCTGTACTGGTCGAGTTTGGCGATACCAAGGTTATCTGCACCGTCAGCGTCGAGAATGGCGTGCCGCGTTTCCTCAAGGGCCAGGGCCAAGGCTGGTTGACCGCCGAATACGGCATGCTGCCGCGCGCCACCGGCGAGCGTAACCAGCGTGAAGCCAGCCGTGGCAAGCAAGGCGGCCGTACCCTGGAAATCCAGCGCCTGATCGGCCGCTCCCTGCGCGCAGCCCTGGACATGTCCAAGCTGGGCGACGTGACCCTGTACGTCGACTGCGACGTGATCCAGGCCGACGGCGGTACCCGCACTGCGTCCATTACCGGTGCCATGGTAGCGCTGGTCGATGCGCTCAAAGTGATCAAGAAGCGCGGCGGCCTGAAGGGCGGCGACCCGCTCAAGCAAATGATCGCTGCCGTTTCGGTGGGCATGTACCAGGGCGAGCCTGTACTGGACCTGGATTACCTGGAGGACTCGGCGGCCGAGACCGACCTGAACGTGGTCATGACCAGCACCGGTGGTTTCATCGAAGTGCAGGGCACTGCCGAAGGCGCGCCATTCCAGCCGGCCGAGCTGAACGCTATGTTGGCCTTGGCCCAGAAGGGCATGACTGAAATTTTCGAACTGCAGAACGCCGCATTGGCCGACTGAACAGGCTTCAAGGAGAAGCGCCATGAATGACAGCCAGGTGGCCGTGCCGGAACCTTCCAAGGAAGTTCGCCAGTGGGCGATGTTGTGTCATTTCGCGGCGTTTCTGGGGTTGGTCTTCCCCTTCGGTAGCCTGATTGGGCCGCTGATTTTGTGGCAGATCAAGAAAGATATGCACCCGTTCATCAACGATCAGGGCAAGGAAGCCCTCAACTTCCAGATCACCGTGGCAATCGCCTGGATGGTCTGCATGGTGCTCGGGTTCGTGGTGATCGGCTTCCTGCTGATGGGTGTGCTGGTGATCGGAGCGTTGGTGCTGACGATCATTGCCGGTATCAAGGCCAATAAAGGCATTGCCTACCGTTATCCCCTCACCTGGCGCCCGGTTGAATAACCGAGCGCCCACAAAAAAACCGACAGCGATGTCGGTTTTTTTGTACCTGGAAAAAGACCTCAGATGGTCAGAGTCCAGTCGTAGTCCACGATCAGCGGTGCGTGCTGCGAGAAGCGCGGCTGGCGCGGCAGGCGTGCGCTGCGAACGAACCGGCGCAGACCTGGGGTCAGCAACTGGTAGTCGAAACGCCAACCCAGGTTGAGCATCTCGGCCTGTTCGTTATCCGGCCACCAGCTGTACTGGTCGCCCTCACGGCTGACTTCACGCAGGGCATCCACGTAGCCCATGTTGCCGACAATCTCGTCCATCCAGGCACGTTCCGGCGCCAGGAAGCCCGGGGATTGCTGGCTGTCGCGCCAGTTCTTGATATCCAGCTTTTGTTGCGCCACGTACAGCGAGCCACAGTAAATGTACTCGCGACGTTTGCGCCGCTGTTTATCCAGATAACGGGCGAAGTCGTCCATTAGCTTGAACTTCTGGTTCAAGTCTTCATCGCCGTTCTGCCCCGAAGGGAGCAGCAAGGTCGCGATGCTGACCTTGTCGAAATCGGCTTGCAGGTAGCGCCCGTAGCGGTCGGCTGTCTCGAAGCCGAGGCCGCTGATGACCGCCTTGGGTTGCAACCGCGAGTACAAAGCCACGCCACCTTGGGTGGGCACTTCGGCATCGCAGGCATAAAGGAAGTAGCCATCCAGTTGGAAGGCTGGGTCGTCCAGTTCAAAGGCGGAGGCGCGGGTGTCCTGCAGGCAGATGACGTCGGCATTCTGTGCTTGCAGCCAACTGAGCAAACCACGCTCGACTGCAGCCTGAATACCATTGACGTTCACACTGATGATCCGCATAAATGGCCCCAAAAATCGCGTGCGTGTATGATACACGCCGTCTACCTAATTAGCTAAATCCGTGGTATCTGAGGCTTTTTTCATGCAGGCGTATCAACGCGATTTCATTCGTTTTGCCATCGATCGCGGCGTTTTACGCTTCGGCGAGTTCACCCTCAAGTCCGGGCGCACCAGCCCGTACTTCTTCAATGCAGGCTTGTTCAACTCGGGTTCGGCCCTGGCCCAGCTGGGTCGTTTCTATGCGGCCGCCATCGTTGAAAGCGGTATTCCCTTCGACGTGCTGTTCGGCCCGGCCTACAAGGGAATCCCCCTGGCAGCGGCAACTGCCGTGGCGTTGGCCGAGCATCATGGCAAGGACCTGCCTTGGTGCTTCAACCGCAAAGAAGCCAAGGCCCACGGCGAAGGCGGTAGCCTGGTCGGGGCTCCGCTCAAGGGCGAAGTACTTATCATCGACGACGTGATCACCGCTGGCACCGCTATCCGTGAAGTGATGCAGATCATTGCTTCCCAGGAAGGCGCCAAGGCCGCTGGCGTGCTGATCGCGCTGAACCGCCAGGAGCGTGGCAATGGCGAATTGTCGGCGATCCAGGAAGTGGAGCGCGACTTCGGCATTCCGGTGGTGAGCATCGTGTCGTTGAATCAGGTACTGCAGTTCCTGGAAGATGATCCGCAGCTCAAGCAGCATCTGCCTGCTGTTCGCGCCTACCGCGAGCAGTTCGGCGTCTGACACAAATCCCCTGTGGGAGCGGGCTTGCCCGCGATAGCGGCGTATCAGGCGATGAAATTGTTGAATGCGCCGCCGTCATCGCAGGCAAGCCAGCTCCCACATTTGGACCGTGCACAAACAAAAGGCCCCGCTCAATCAAATTGAGCGGGGCCTTTTGTTTTCAGCGTTTAAGGACGCTTGCGGTTACTGATCAGCGTACCCATGCCGGTATCCGTGAAGATCTCCAGCAGTACCGCATTCGGCACGCGGCCATCGATGATCAGCGAGCTGCCGACGCCGCCTTGCACGGCTTCCAGCGCGCAACGGATCTTCGGCAGCATGCCGCCGTAGATAGTGCCGTCGGCGATCAAGTCGTCGACTTGCTGGGTGGTCAGGCCGGTCAGTACCTTGCCTTCCTTGTCCAGCAGGCCAGCGATGTTGGTCAGCAGCATCAGCTTTTCAGCCTTCAGTGCTTCGGCCACCTTGCCGGCCACGAGGTCGGCGTTGATGTTGTAGGACTCGCCGTTGGCGCCCACGCCGATTGGCGCAATTACCGGGATGAAATCACCTTTGACCAGCAGGTTCAGCAGGTCGGTGTTGATGCCGATCACTTCGCCCACTTGGCCGATGTCGATGATTTCCGGCTGGGTCATTTCCGGCGTCTGACGGGTTACCGTCAGTTTTTTTGCACGGATCAGCTCCGCATCCTTGCCGGTCAAGCCGATGGCGCTGCCGCCATGACGGTTGATCAGGTTGACGATGTCCTTGTTGACCTGGCCGCCGAGGACCATCTCCACCACGTCCATGGTCTGCGCATCCGTGACGCGCATGCCATCGATGAAGTGGCTCTCGATCGACAAGCGCTTGAGCAGGTCGCCGATTTGCGGGCCGCCGCCGTGGACCACCACCGGGTTGATCCCCACGGCTTTCATCAACACGATGTCGCGGGCAAAGCCGGTTTTCAGCTCGTCGCTTTCCATGGCATTGCCGCCGTACTTGATCACCAGCGTCTTGCCGACATAGCGTCGAATGTAAGGCAACGCTTCGGAAAGAACTTTGGCGGTATTGGCAGCGGCTTCGCGTTCGAGGGTCATTCAGGGCTCCGGTAAAAAATCAGAACGGTAATTGGAGATCAGGGGCAACACGTTTCAACTGGGCGTGGAACACGTCCTTGATGCGCTGCAACTCAGCCTCGGTATCCGCCTCGAAACGCAGGACCAGCACCGGTGTGGTGTTGGACGCGCGAACCAGGCCCCAGCCTTTGGCGTAATCGACTCGCACACCATCAATGGTGGTCAGGTTGGCGCCTTCGCCCCATTGCGCATCGTGCAGTGCGTCAATGATGCTGAATTTGCTCTCCTCGGTCACATGGATATTGATCTCTGGCGTAGAAATATCATTCGGGAAGGTCTGAAACAGCTCCTGCGCCGTGGATTTTTCCTTGCTGAGGATCTCCAGCAGACGGGCGGCACTGTAAATACCGTCGTCGAACCCGAACCAGCGCTCCTTGAAGAACACGTGGCCGCTCATTTCGCCGGCCAACAGGGCGCCGGTTTCCTTCATTTTCTTTTTGATCAACGAGTGGCCGGTCTTCCACATTAGTGGCCGACCGCCGTATTCCTTGATCAGCGGCGTCAGGCGGCGGGTGCACTTCACGTCGAAGATGATCTCGGCGTTGGCGTTGCGCGCCACCACATCGCGGGCAAACAGCATCAGCAGGCGGTCGGCGAAGACGTTCTCGCCGGTATTGGTCACTACACCCACACGGTCACCGTCACCGTCGAAAGCCAGGCCGACATCGGCCCCGGTTTCCTTGACCTTGGCAATCAGGTCCACCAGATTCTCGGGCTTGCCTGGGTCCGGGTGGTGGTTGGGGAAGTTGCCGTCGACGTCGCAGAACAGCGGGATTACCTCGCAATTCAGGGCTTCGAGCAGCTGCGGGGCGATCACGCCGGCAGCGCCGTTGCCGCAGTCCACCACCACTTTCAGGCGACGGGCGAGTTTGACGTCGCCGGTGATTTCGTCAGAGTAGCGTTGCAGGATGTCGACTTTGGTGATGCTGCCCTTGCCGCTGGTCAGATCGTTGTTTTTCAAACGGTCGTGCAGCGCCTGGATCTGCTCGTTGGCGAGGGTGTCGCCGGCGATGACGATCTTGAAGCCGTTGTAGTCCGACGGGTTGTGGCTGCCGGTGAGCATCACGCCCGATTTGCCGGCCAGTACGTTGGCGGCGTAGTACAGCGCGGGCGTTGGCACCAGGCCGACGTCGCTGACGTGACAGCCGCTGTCGGCGAGGCCCTGGATCAGTTGCTCGACCAGTTCCGGGCCGGACAGGCGGCCGTCACGGCCTACCGAGACGTTGGGCTCGTCCTGGGCCAGGCTCTGGGCGCCGATGGCGCGGCCAATCCAGTAGGCGGTTTCGGCAGTCAGGGTCTTGGGCACTACGCCACGAATGTCATAGGCGCGAAAGATGCTGTCGGGGAAAGTCGGGGCTACTCGGGCGGCGGTACTCATCGCGGGGGGAAACTCCATCTGAAGGGGGCAAAGCTGGCCTGAATGTGGCTGACCGGCGGGCTCAAACTGAAGGGTATGACGACGTTTTCGGCAGAGAGTTCGTGGTGCAAAAATGCCATCGGCGCTGGCACTCCGTGCTTTTTGATGCGTAATACATTGATTTCAATGACGAAATCTCGCTGAGAAGGTTCGCGCATTCTTCATCCTGGAAAGCCATGCGGTGGCATCGGGCCGGGCAAGGGCGCCCGGCCTGATTCAGCTTAGTCAGTGGCTGCCGGAATGCCCAAAACCACCTGCGCCGCGTTGTGTTTCAACAAACTCCTCAACCAGCTCGAAGTGCGCCTGAACCACCGGTACCAGCACCAGCTGGGCGATGCGTTCGCCGACAACGATGTTGAACGCGGTCTGGCCACGGTTCCAGCACGACACCATCAGTTCGCCCTGGTAGTCGGAGTCGATCAGGCCCACGAGGTTGCCCAGCACGATGCCATGTTTATGGCCCAGGCCGGAGCGCGGCAGGATCAAAGCCGCCAGGCCGGGGTCGCCGACATAGATCGACAGGCCGGTCGGAATGAGGATTGTCTGGCCCGGCTCAAGGACAGTGTCCTCCTTGAGCATGGCGCGTAGGTCAAGGCCGGCAGAGCCCGGTGTGGCGTAGGCCGGCAGTGGGAAATCGCTGCCGATGCGTGGGTCGAGGATCTTGGCTTGCAAAGCGTGCATGTGAATTAAACCTGGTTCAGCCGTTGGGCGATAAAAGAGATCAGTTGGCGGGCAATCTTGCCCTTGCTGGTCTGGGCGAAAAGGGTGGCGTGCAGATCGCGGTCGATCACGCTGCAGGCGTTTTCCTCGCTGTTGAAGCCGATGCTCGGGTTGGCGACATCATTGGCGACGATCAGGTCGAGGTTTTTGTCTTTCAGTTTGCGTGCGGCGTAGTCCAGCAGGTGCTCGGTCTCGGCGGCAAAGCCGACGCTGAACGGACGGTCCGGGCGCGTGGCGATGGTGGCCAGGATGTCCGGGTTGCGCACCATTTGCAGGAGCAGGCCGTCGCCGCTCGTAGGGTCTTTCTTGAGCTTTTGCGGGGCGACAACTTCCGGGCGGTAGTCTGCAACCGCTGCCGACGCGATGAACAGGTCGCAGGGAATAGCCGCTTCGCAGGCCGCCAGCATGTCGCGGGCGCTGACCACGTCGATTCGCGTGACCCGATCGGGGGTCGGCAAATGCACCGGGCCCGTGATCAAGGTGACGCGCGCGCCTGCCTCAACCGCCGCTTCTGCCAAGGCAAAGCCCATTTTTCCTGAGCTATGGTTGGTGATGTAGCGCACCGGGTCGATGTTTTCCTGGGTCGGGCCGGCGGTGATCAGTACGTGCTTGCCCGTCAGGGCCAGGTGCTGGAAGCACTCGGCGGCGCACAGCGCCAGGTCGGTGGCCTCGAGCATGCGGCCCATGCCGACGTCGCCGCAGGCCTGGCTGCCGGAGGCCGGGCCGAACACCTTGAGGCCGCGGCTTTGCAGGAGTTGGGTGTTGGCCTGGGTCGCCGGGTCACGCCACATGGCCTGGTTCATGGCCGGGGCGATGGCGACGGTGGCGTCGGTGGCTAGCACCAGGGTGGTCAGCAGGTCATCGGCGATGCCCTGGGCCAGGCGGGCGATCAGGTCGGCGGTGGCCGGTGCGATCAGCACCAGGTCGGCCCATTTGGCCAGTTCGATATGGCCCATGGCGGCTTCAGCTGCCGGGTCCAGCAGGTCGAGGTGAACCGGGTGGCCGGAGAGGGCCTGCATGGTCAATGGGGTGATGAACTCGCTGCCACCACGGGTCATGACCACGCGCACTTCGGCGCCTTGGTCCAGGAGCCTGCGAACCAGCTCTGCGCTCTTGTAGGCGGCGATGCCGCCGCCGACGCCGAGAACGATGCGTTTCCGATACAGACGCTGCATTGGTTTGCCTTTCCAGTTCAGTGATGCCAGTTCAATGACGCCTGCGATGCCCCCTCCCCAGGGGAAATCGCAGGCAAAAAAGAGGGCTTAAGATAACACAGCGTCTGCCTGGCAACAGCGGCGCACGTACACACGGAGGTGGGATGAGTATTCGCGATTGGCCCGTAGCGGAGCGGCCGCGGGAGAAGCTTTTGGAGTGGGGGGCGGCGAGTCTGTCCGACGCCGAATTGTTGGCGATCTTCCTGCGCACCGGGGTTTCTGGCCGCAGTGCGGTCGACCTGGCGCGCCATTTGTTGGCGCAATTTGGTGGTTTGCGGCCGCTGCTGGAGGCGAGCCAGACGCTGTTCAGCCAGCATTTGGGGCTAGGGCCAGCGAAGTTTGCCCAGTTGCAGGCCGTGTTGGAAATGTCCCGCCGTCATATGGCCGAACGACTGCGCAGTGATTCGGTGCTGGAGAGCCCGCTGGCGGTGCGCAGTTACCTCAAGGCGCTGTTGCGGCATGAGCCTCATGAGACGTTTGGTTGCCTGTTTCTGGACTCGAAGCACCGGGTGCTGGGGTTCGAGGCGTTGTTTCAGGGCACCATCGACTCTGCGGTCGTTTACCCCAGGCAAGTGGTCAAGCGTGCCCTGGCCTACAACGCGGCGGCGCTGATCCTGTGTCATAACCATCCTTCCGGGAATGCGGAACCGAGTGCGGCGGATCGAAAAATGACCAAGTTGCTACAAAAGGCCCTGGAGGTGGTGGACGTGCGCGTGCTGGATCACATCATCGTGGGCGATGGTGACCCGCTGTCGATGGCTGAATACGGATGGCTGTAGGAGCCGGCTTGCCGGCGATAGCATCCATGAAATCCATGAGGTTTTCGGGGCGCCATCGCCGGCAAGCCGGCTCCTACAAGGGCGGGGTCGGTGTTTCAGGCAGGGCGGTCAGGGTTTCAGGCTGACGTTGGAGAAGTCCTGTCGACCGAACGGGCTGACCTTGTACCCCTCGACATTCTTGCGGGTCAGCGCGAATGCCGTCGGGTGAGCCAGTGGCAGCCAGAGTGCCTGCTGCTGGATCTGGGCCTGGGCCTGCTGGTACAACTTGCTGCGCACGCCTTGTTCGCTGGTGGTCTTGCCCGCGCTGATCAGCTTGTCCAGGGCCGGGTCGCAATAACGGGCGAAGTTGGTGCCGGACTTCACTGCCGCGCAAGAGAATTGCGGCGTGAGGAAGTTGTCCGGGTCGCCGTTGTCACCGGCCCAGCCCATGAACAACAGGTCGTGCTCGCCGGCCTTGGCGCGGCGGATCAGCTCGCCCCATTCGATCACGCGAATTTCTGCCTGGATGCCGACTTTGGCCAGGTCAGCCTGCAGCAGTTGTGCGCCGAGGTTCGGGTTGGGGTTCAGCAGGCTGCCGGTGGGGCGGGTCCAGATCGTGGTCTTGAAGCCGTCCTTGAGGCCAGCCCGGTTCAGCAGGGCCTTGGCCTTGGCGAGGTCCTGTGGATAACCCGGCAGATCCTTGGCATAGCTCCAGGTGTTGGGCGGGTATGGGCCATTGGCGGCTTCGGCAGTGCCTTCAAACACGGCCTTGAGGTAGCTGTCCTTGTCGAACGCCAGGTTGATGGCCTGACGCACTTCCGGTTTGTCCAGGGGCGGGTGCTGGGTGTTGATGGCGACAAACGCCGTCATGAATGCAGCGGTTTTTTCCACCTTCAATGCTGCGTCTTTGGCGGCTTCACCCACGTCCAGGGGCTTGGGCGACAGGGCGATCTGGCACTCATCACGGTGGAGTTTCTGCAGGCGCACGTTGGCGTCCGGCGTGATGGCGAAGATCAAGTTATCCACAGCCGGTTTGCCGGCAAAGTAGTCCGGGTTGGCCTTGTAGCGCACCACGGCGTCTTTCTGGAACCGCACGAACACGAACGGGCCGGTGCCGATCGGCTGGCTGTTGAGCTTCTCGGGGGTGCCGGCCTTGAGCAGTTTGTCGGCGTATTCGGCTGGGTAGATCGACGCGAAACCCATGCTCAGGGCGGCAAGGAAGGTGGAGTCGGCATGGTCCAGGGTAAAGCGCACGGTCAGTGGGTCGAGGGCGTCGATTTTCTTGACCAGTGTTGGCAGTTGCAGGGATTGCGCGTGCGGGAAGCCGCTTTGGGCGACCTGATGCCATGGGTTGGCCGGGTCTAGCATGCGTTCGAAGCTGAAGCGCACGTCTTCAGCGGTCAGGGTGCGGCTTGGGGTGAAATACTCGGTGCGGTGGAATCTCACATCCGGGTGCAGCTTGAAGGTATAGGTCAGGCCATCGGGCGAGACGTCCCAGCTGTCCGCCAGGCTTGGCACCAGCTTGCCGCTGGCCTCGTCGTAGTCCACCAGGCGGTTCATCAGCACGTCGGCCGAGGCGTTGGTGGTGGTCAGCGAGTTGTATTGCACCACGTCAAACCCTTCGGGGCTGGCCTCGGTACACACACTCAGGTTGGTGGCCGCCTGGGCCAGCGGCGCCATAAAGAGAGGGGCAAGCAATAGCGGTAGGGCAGCGAAGCGCATATTCGGTTTCCTTTGCAGATCGAAGGCCCATCTGCGAGTGCAGTCTGGAAAAAGCCTACCGTAGTGGTCTGATTGGCAAATGACTAGCCCATTTTTGCCTGTGCTTTTCGCCAAAATGCTGTTTTGATGACGCCTCAGCGCGTTTCGCCCTTCACTTTTCGGTGCGGGCGGGCGCTGTAAATCATTCTGTGCGACGAGCGGTCGGCTATTACAGCGGCCCCTCCTGGCAACGGTTTAGGCGTCTGCTGCCAAGATTTACGCCGGTAAAAACACACGGGCTGTTGTTGCACTGGGGTCTTTCTGGTATAAAGCAGCGCTCTTTTCTAGGGGCCCGGTTCCTTCGCTTGTAGGTGTAGCCGGTAAGACCCTAAAGAAACGCGGCGCCTGGCGCCAAATGACTGAGAGATTAAGCGGCCAACCCATGCCGGGTTGGGCATGTGGTTTTAGAGGGCTGAGGCATGTCGAGAGTCTGTCAAGTTACCGGTAAGGGTCCGGTGACTGGGAATAACATTTCCCACGCAAATAACAAAACCCGTCGTCGTTTCCTGCCGAACCTGCAGCATCACCGCTTCTGGGTTGAAGAAGAGAAACGTTTTGTTCGCCTGCGTGTATCTGCTAAAGGCATGCGTATCATCGACAAGCGTGGCATCACTGTCGTGCTGGCCGAAATCCGTGCCGCTGGCAAGATCTAAGGAGCTCTATCATGCGTGAATTGATTCGAATGATCTCTAGCGCCGGTACTGGTCACTTCTACACTACCGACAAGAACAAGCGTACTACCCCGGACAAGCTCGAAAAGAAAATGTTCGACCCGCGCGTTCGCAAGCACGTGATCTACAAAGAAGGCAAAATCAAGTAATTGATTTTCCTCCTTGTGAAAAAAAGCCCGTCTCTCACGAGTCGGGCTTTTTTTTGCCTGCGATTTACTGATCAGGCCTTCTGCTCGAACACCACGTAGATCTTGCGGCACGGTTCCAGCACTTCCCAGGTGCCGCTGAAACCAGCGGGAATCACGAAGCGGTCGCCGGCGCGCAGGGTCTTGGCATTGCCCGCGGCATCTCGCAATACCGAAACGCCCTGCACAATCTCGCAGTACTCATGTTCGGTGTAGTTGACCTTCCATTGCCCGACCTCACCTTCCCACACCCCGGCGCTCATCTGGCCGCACGGGCTGTTGTAGTGGTTGTAGATCGTTTGCTCCGGGTCGCCCTTGAGGATTTTTTCCGCAGCAGGGCGGTAGCGATCGGGGGCGGTGTTGGCTTGGCTGAAGTCGACGATGTCCTGGATGCTCATGTGCGTGTCCCGTCTGGCCTGCGGTTGGAGAGCCCAAAGTCTATGTTTATTAAAATGAACATCGCAAGGGCGTTTGCCGGCGTTATGTCAAATATATTGAAACATCCCCAGCCGCTGGTTTAGGGTGGCAACTGCCTTGAGCCGAACAGCTGGCTGGCCGGGCAAGAATTCTGTGAGGCTGCCGGGGGACATCGCCTGGCCCTTGTATTCAATAAGAGGAGGACACTCGCATGACCACCCTGACCCGTGCCGACTGGGAACAACGCGCCAAGGATCTGAAGATCGAAGGCCGCGCCTACATCAACGGCGAATACACCGCCGCTGCTTCCGGTGACACGTTCGAATGCATCAGCCCGGTCGATGGCCGCCTGCTGGCCACTGTTGCCAGCTGTGACGCCGCCGACGCCCAGCGCGCCGTGGAAAACGCTCGCGCCACCTTCAATTCCGGTGTGTGGTCGCGCCTGGCGCCGGCCAAGCGCAAGTCCGTCATGCTGCGTTTCGCCGCGTTGCTCAACGCCAATGCCGAAGAGCTGGCGCTGCTTGAAACCCTGGACATGGGCAAGCCAATCACCGACTCCCTGGAAATCGACGTACCCGGCGCCGCCAATGCCCTGAGCTGGAGCGGTGAAGCCATCGACAAGATCTACGACGAAGTCGCCGCCACCCCGCACAATCAGTTGGGTCTGGTGACCCGCGAGCCGGTCGGTGTCGTGGGCGCTATCGTGCCGTGGAACTTCCCGTTGATGATGGCCTGCTGGAAGCTCGGCCCGGCGCTGTCCACCGGTAACTCGGTGATCCTCAAACCGTCCGAAAAATCCCCGCTGACCGCCATCCGCATCGCGGCCCTGGCGGTTGAAGCCGGCATTCCAAAAGGCGTGCTGAACGTACTGCCAGGCTACGGCCACACCGTGGGCAACGCGCTGGCGGTGCACATGGACGTCGATACCCTGGTGTTCACCGGCTCTACCAAGATCGCCAAGCAATTGTTGATCCGCTCCGGCGAGTCGAACATGAAGCGCGTCTGGCTGGAAGCCGGTGGCAAGAGTCCGAACATCGTGTTTGCCGATGCCCCGGACCTTAAGGCCGCTGCCGAATCAGCGGCCGGCGCGATCGCCTTCAACCAGGGCGAAGTCTGCACGGCCGGTTCGCGTCTGCTCGTCGAGCGCTCCATCAAGGACAAATTCCTGCCGCTGGTGATCGAGGCCCTCAAGGGCTGGAAGCCGGGCAACCCACTGGACCCGGCGACCAACGTCGGCGCCCTTGTGGATACCCAGCAGATGAACACCGTGCTGTCCTACATCGAGGCCGGCCACGCCGATGGTGCGAAGCTGGTCGCGGGTGGCAAGCGCACCCTGGAAGAAACCGGTGGCACCTACGTCGAACCGACGATCTTCGACGGTGTGACCAACGCCATGAAGATCGCCCAGGAAGAGATCTTTGGCCCAGTCCTGTCGGTGATCACCTTCGACAGCGCCGAGGAAGCGGTGAAGATCGCCAACGACACCGTCTACGGCCTGGCCGCAGCGGTGTGGACTGCCGACATCTCCAAGGCGCACCTGACCGCCAAGGCACTGCGTGCCGGTAGCGTGTGGGTCAACCAGTACGACGGCGGCGACATGACCGCCCCGTTTGGTGGCTTCAAGCAGTCGGGCAATGGCCGCGACAAGTCGCTGCACGCGTTCGACAAGTACACCGAGCTGAAGGCGACCTGGATCAAGCTGTAAGCAACACTGCTGGCAACATGTGGGAGCCGGCTTGTGTGGGAGCTGGCTTGCCTGCGATAGCATCACCTCAGTTCATCTGAACAACCGAGGTGCCTGCATCGCAGGCAAGCCAGCTCCCACATAAGCCCGCTCCCACACTGTTTTGTGTGACCTCAAAAATGATCCACAGGAGCGTGGAAATGCGTTGGGCGACTTATTTCGCCGTCTTGGCCTCAGTCCTCAGCGTCGGCCTGGCCCTGGGTGTGAGCATGCCGCTGGTGTCCCTGCGCCTTGAAAGCTGGGGCTACGGCAGTTTTGCGATTGGGGTGATGGCGGCGATGCCAGCCTTTGGCGTCCTGCTGGGGGCCAAGGTCTCCAGTAGGATGGCGTCGTGGCTGGGCACCGCCAACCTGATGCGCCTGTGCCTGTGGGCCGGCGCGGTGTCCATTGGCTTGCTGGCGATCCTGCCAAGCTACCCGGTGTGGCTGGTGCTGCGGCTGATGATCGGGGTGATCCTCACCATCGTGTTTATCCTCGGCGAAAGCTGGATCAACCAGTTGGTGGTGGAGCAATGGCGCGGCCGGCTGGTGGCGCTGTATGGCTGCAGTTATGCCTTGAGCCAGCTGTCGGGGCCGCTGCTGCTGGGAGTGCTGGGCACCGACCATGACTACGGTTTCTGGGTGGGCGTGGGTTTGCTGATGGTAGCGCCCTTGTTGTTGCTGGGCCGCAGCGGTGCGCCGACCGCCGAATCCTTCAGCGTGACCCTGGGCGACCTGTGGCGCTTCTGCCTGAGCCTGCCGGCAATTGCCTGGGCGGTGGCCTTGTTCGCCGCGTTCGAAGCAATGATTCTGACGCTGCTGCCGGTGTATTGCCTGCAACAGGGCTTCACCGCCGAAATCGCCTTGGCCATGGTCAGCACGGTGGTGGTCGGCGATGCGCTGTTGCAGTTGCCTATCGGCGCGCTGGCCGACTACCTGCCGCGGCGCACGCTGTTTCTGAGTTGTGCGGTGCTGTTGCTGGCCTCGAGCCTGGCGATTCCCGTGGTGTTGCACACGCTGGTGATCTGGCCGGTGTGGGTGTTGTTCGGCGCCAGTGCGGGCGGGTTGTTCACCCTGTCGTTGATCTTGATCGGCGAGCGTTATCGCGATGATGCGCTGGTGCGCGCCAATGCCCACATCGCGCAGTTGTGGGGGATCGGTTGCCTGATCGGGCCGTTGGTGGCCGGCGCGGGCAGCCAGTGGATCAGCGGGCATGCGTTGCCGCTGTTGATGGCTGCCGGGGCGTTGGGCCTGGTGGTGCTGCTGTTGCGCCAAGGCGCATTCGGCGCCGCACAACCTGCCTGAAATACAACCCCTGTAGGAGCCGGCTTGCCGGCGATTGAGGTATGTCAGTCAACAAATTATTCGGCTGACACTCCGCTATCGCCAGCAAGCCGGCTCCTACAGCATGCGTTCCAGGCCAACGCTGGTGGCGAACCACGCATTGAACCGCCGCCACCAACTGCCCGGCTCTCGGGTCAGGGTGTGCAACTGGCCGTTGTCTTCAGTCACCCACACCACCTGGCCATCCTGCAATTTCGCTTCGTAGCTCAAGGCAGGCGCCATGCCCTGCAGCGCCAAGTTGCGAACGTGCTCCGCCAGCTCGGGACTGTCCACCAGCACGCCGACTTCGGTGTTCCACAACACCGAGCGCGGGTCGAAATTGAACGAGCCGATAAACGACTTCTCGCGATCAAAGATCATCGCCTTGCTGTGCAGGCTGGAGTCCGAACCACGGAACGTGCCGCGACGAAACAGGTGCGGGCCGCTGCCGCCCCCGGCATCGCCCGGTTGGCGACGCAACTCATAGAGTTTCACACCGTGCTCGAGCAACGCCTTGCGGTAGGGCGCGTAGCCGCCGTGCACTGCAGGTACGTCGGTCGCTTCCAGGGAGTTGGTCAGCAGGCTCACGGAGACGCCCGCATCCGCGCGGCCGGTGAGGTAGAGCAGGCCGGGTTGCCCCGGCACAAAGTACGCCGAGATCATCATCAGCTCGTGATTGACCCCTTCCAGCTCCGGCGCCAATTGAGTGGTCAGCAGCAGTCGCGGGTCCGGCTCGGCCGTGGCGAGTACCTTGCTCGGCGCATCCCACAACGCCTGGTTCCAGGCCCAGATCAGTTCGCGCCGCCAGGTATCCATGCGCGGTTGGGTCTGGTAGGTGCGCAAGCGGTTGTACAGCGCATGGTTCTGCTGGCGCGATTCGGCCAGCGAGGCCTCCAGGCGCACGCGGGCTGCGGCCAGGTCGCCTTTGGACGGGGCGCTGGAAACAAACTCATCGATAGGTTTGCTCAGGGCACTGTTCCAGTACTGGTCAAAGCTGTGGCCGAGTTGCTCGGCCACCGGGCCCACGCTGAGCATGTCGATGTCGGTGAAGTTCAGGTTGGGCTCGGCGTCGAAATATTCATCCCCCAGGTTGCGCCCGCCCACGATGGCCACGCTGTTGTCGGCCAGCCATAGCTTGTTGTGCATGCGCCGGTGTTGCAGCGACAAGTTGAACAGGCGGCCCATGGCCCGGGTTACGCCCGTGCTGCGCCCCAGGTGCAGCGGGTTGAACAGGCGAATCTCGATCTTGGGGTGGGCGGCGAGGGTGGCGATGATCTGGTCAAGGCCATCGCTGGTAGTGTCGTCCAGCAGGATGCGGATGCGCACGCCCCGGTCGGCGGCCTTGAGCAGCTCGTCCACCAGCATGCGGGTGCTGATACCGTCGTGCACGATGTAGTACTGCAGGTCGAGGCTGACCTGGGCGTTGCGGATCAGTTCGGCGCGGGCCATGAAGGCTTCGCTGCTGTTGGGCAGCAGGCGAAAGCCCGAGCGTCCTTGATAGGGCGCCGCCTGGGCCTGGATCGAGCGGCCGAATGAGGATTGCGCTGCGGGCAGTGCGTCGCTGGGGACGCGCGGTACATCCACCGTCGCACAGCCACCCAGCGCCAGGGCGCCCAGCATTAAAAACGGTAAAAGCCGTCGAATCATCAAGGGCGCTGCTTCCAGTTCAGGGCGGTTGTGGGCATATGACGGCCATTTCCCGCGAAAGGTCAGTCGGCCGCCTCAGCCAGCAACTTGATTGCCGCGGCACCGACCTTGCGCACCGCGTCTTCAATCTGCGGGGTTGGCTTGGCAGCGTAGTTCATGCGCAGGCAGTTCCGGTATTTGCCGGAGGCAGAAAAGATACTGCCCACCGCCACCTGTACGCCCTGTTCCACCAGGCCACGGTTGAGTTTGAGCGTGTCGAAACCTTCGGGCAGCTCTACCCAGAGCATAAAGCTGCCCTGGGGGCGACTGGCCCGGGTGCCGGCTGGGAAGTAGCGGCTGACCCAGTCGATCATCAAGTCGCGATTGCGCTGATATTGGGTGCGCATCCGCCGCAAATGTGGCTCGAAGTGCCCGCCTTTGAGAAATTCGGCGATGGCGATCTGCGGTTGGGTCGCGGTAGAGCCGGTGCTGATGTATTTCATGTGCAGCACCCGTTCCAGGTAGCGCCCGGGCGCCACCCAGCCAATGCGCAGCCCGGGCGCCAGGGTTTTCGAGAACGAACTGCACAGCAGCACGCGGCCGTCTTCGTCGAACGACTTGATGGTGCGCGGGCGAGGGTAGCTGTAGGCCAGCTCGCCATACACATCGTCTTCGATGATCGCCACGTCAAAGCGCTGTGCCAGGGTCAGCAATGCTTTTTTGCGGGCCTCCGGCATGATGTAGCCCAACGGGTTGTTGCAGTTGGGCGTGAGTTGGATGACCTTGATCGGCCACTGTTCCAGGGCCAGTTCAAGGGCTTCGAGGCTGATCCCGGTGATGGGATCGGTGGGGATTTCCAGGGCTTTCATGCCCAGGCCCTTGAGGGTCTGCATGGCGCCGTGAAAGCTCGGCGAATCCACGGCAACGATATCGCCGGGCTCACAGATGGCGTGGATGCTGGCGGACAGTGCTTCGTGGCAACCGGTGGTGATCACGATGTCCTCGGCGGTCAGCTGGCAGCCCGAATCCAGTGACAGCCGCGCAATCTGCTCACGCAGTTCCATACAGCCGAGGATGTTGTCGTAATACAGGCCCGGCAGATCCTGGCGTCGGCTGACCCGTGCGAGGCTGCGCAGCAGGGGTTTCATGGTGGGCGACAATACGTCTGGCATACCCCGGCCCATCTGTATGACGTCTTTGCGCGGCACGGCGCGAATCAGATCGAGCACTTGGTCCCACTGCGAAATCTCCACCGGACGCTGTGCCGGACGCCCCACTTCAGGTAACGCCGGCAGCTCGCGGCCGACCGGCACAAAGTAGCCGGATTTGGGCTTGGGCATCGCCAGGCCGTTGTCTTCCAGCAGGCGGTAGGCTTGCTGCACGGTGCTCAGGCTGACCCCGTGTTCCACGCTTAAGGCCCTGACCGAGGGCAAGCGGTCGCCCGGGCGGTAGAAGCCCTGTTCGATGCGGGTGCCCAGCAGTTCGGCGAGGTTGACGTAGAGGGTCATGGCGGTCGCTCCCAAGGGACCAGTACAGATAAGACGAAAATACAGGATTCAGCCGTTGATAGGCAGAGTCTGTATGCATTTAATAAAGGTTGGTTGAATCTGTATCGGTTTTGGCCGTCCGCCCATTCTGGTCACTCATGGCAACAAGCAAATGAGGGGCAGCAAAATGAGCGGCATGAGCGATGTGCGGTTGGCGTTATACAGCCAGGAACTGGAGGCCGGAGAGGAGCGGGCGAGGGCGCCGCGCAATATCAGTCGCTGGGACCTGTTCTGGCACCGTCGCCACACCCGCAAGGCGTTGCTGCACCTGACTCGTGAACAGTTGCGCGATGTCGGGCTGACCTTGGAACAGGCGCGCCAGGAAGGCCTGAAACCCTTCTGGCGCGATTGATCAGACCAGTTCCTTGAGGCGGTGCCAGAGCATGCCCAGGGCCAACAGCGGCGAGCGCAGGTGCTTGCCGCCCGGGAAGGTGATGTGTGGCACCTGGGCGAACAGATCGAAACGGCCCTGCTGCTGGCCGCTGATGGCTTCGGCCAGCAGCTTGCCCGCGAGGTGCGTGGCATTGAGACCGTGGCCCGCGTACGCCTGGGCGTAATACACATTGGGCTGGTCGGCTAACCGGCCAATCTGCGGCAAACGGTTGGCACCGATGCCGATCATGCCGCCCCATTGGTAGTCGATTTTCACGTTGGCCAGTTGCGGGAACACCTTGAGCATTTTCGGACGCATGTAGGCGCCGATGTCCTGGGGATCGCGGCCGGAATAGTGACAGGCACCACCGAACAGCAGGCGTCGGTCAGCGGACAGTCTGAAGTAGTCCACCGTCACCCGCTGGTCGCACACTGCCATGTTTTGTGGCAGCAGGTTGTGGGCCTGCGCTTCGCTCAGCGGCTCGGTGGCGATGATGTAGCTGCCGGCTGGCAGCACCTTGCCGCCCAACTGTGGGTTCAGGTCATTCAGGTAGGCGTTGCAGGCCAGTACCAGGGTCTTGGCGCGTACGTTGCCCGAGGCGGTGTGCACGTTGACCTCGGGGCCGTAGTCGATGCGGGTCACTTCGGATTGTTCGTACAGCTCCACGCCCAATTGCTGCGCGGCAGCTGCTTCGCCGAGGGCCAGGTTCAGCGGGTGCAGGTGGCCGGAACCCATGTCGATCATGCCACCCACATAGCGCTCGGAGCCGATCACGCTGCTCATCTCGTCGGCTTGCAGCAGGCGCACTTCGTGACGATAGCCGAGGCTTCGCAGTTCTTCGGCGTCTTCGGCCAGGCCATGCAGGTCGCGGGGTTTGTTGGCGAGGTCGCAATAGCCCCAGGTCAGGTCACAAGGGATCTGGTAACGCTCGATGCGCTCGCGCACGATCTCCACCGCTTCGAGGCCCATCAGTTTCATCTGGCGCACGCCGTCGGTGCCGATCACGTGGGTGAACTGGTCCAGGCCATGGCCGACGCCCCGGATCAACTGGCCGCCGTTGCGCCCGCTGGCGCCCCAGCCGATCTTGCGCGCTTCCAGCAGCACTACGCGCAAACCTCGCTCAGCCAGTTCCAGAGCGGTGTTGAGCCCTGAAAAACCGCCGCCGATGACGCACACATCTGCCGTCACCTCACCGGCCAGCGCCGGGTAATCGGGTTGCGGCACGCTGCTGGCGGCGTAGTAGGAAGCGGTGTGCCGGGCGCTGGCGGTCATGGGGAGCATCCCTGTTTGGAAAATTTGACGCAGGATACAGCGGTCGGGCGAAGCTGTCTCACCGCAGGCTTTTGCGGCAGAATCCACGCCTATTCGCCGTTCGGTACGTGTTTCGATGAGTTGCAACAGTCAGAAAATCAGCGCGCTGCGCCGTCAGATCCCATCGTTCGAGTGCGTCCCGGGTTGCCACGACTGCTGTGGGCCGGTGACCACCTCGCCCGAGGAAATGTCGCGTCTGCCCCGCAAGACCGCTGCCGAGCAGGATGCGGCCATGGACGAGCTGAACTGTGTACACCTGGGGCCAAATGGTTGCACCGTGTATGACGAGCGCCCGCTGATCTGCAGGTTGTTCGGCACCACCAAGACGTTGCCGTGCCCGAACGGGCGGCGGCCGGTGGAGCTGATTCACCCACGGGTGGAGAAGCAGATCCATGAGTACATGGCCAGCACTCGGCAAGTGCTGGTTTAACTCGGTTAATGTGGGAGCTGGTGCCTGCGATGACGGTGGGTCAGTCGCCACCGCTATCGCAGGCAAGCCAGCTCCCACATTTGACCGAGTTGTGTCATTTGGTTAATCAGGAATTGGCAGGTTCAGGCTTTCTTTCACTTCTTCCATCACGATATAGCTCTTGGACTCCCGCACATGGGGCAGTTTGAGCAGGATGTCGCCCAGTAATTTGCGGTACGACGCCATCTCGGAAATCCGCGCTTTCACCAAGTAGTCGAAGTCGCCTGACACCAGGTGGCATTCCAGCACGTGGGGCAGTTTCAGCACGGCGCGGCGAAACTCTTCAAAGGTGTCGCCAGACTTGTAATCGAGGCTGATCTCGACAAATACCAGCAAACTACCCTTCAAATGCTGCGGGTTCAGCCGTGCGTTGTAGCCCATGATGATCCCCTCGCGCTCCAGCCGACGGACCCGTTCGGTGCACGGCGTGGTGGACAGCCCGACCTTTTCTCCCAGCTCCGTGAACGAAATTCGCCCATCGGTTTGCAGGATGCGCAGGATGTTGCGGTCGATCTTGTCCAGCTCCCGCTTGGTCTGGGTGTTGGTACGCATAGGGGATACGCCTCTGTGAAAAGGGTTTTTGCCAAGAATTGTCGCCAAATATAGGCACTTATATAGTGAAATGCACTGGCAATAGTTTTTTACACTGCGCACATCATTGCTCGAACAACACACGTCAGCGGCCATGCCCGCGATGAGGATATAAAAATGCGCGTTCTGGTCTTGGGTAGCGGCGTCATTGGTGTGACCAGTGCCTACTATTTGGCTCGGGCCGGCTTTGAAGTCGTGGTCGTCGACCGTCAGCCTGCCGCTGCCATGGAAACCAGTTTCGCCAACGCCGGCCAGGTGTCTCCAGGCTATGCGTCGCCCTGGGCCGCGCCAGGCGTGCCGCTCAAGGCCATCAAATGGCTGCTGCAACGCCACGCGCCGCTGGCGATCAAGGCCACTGCCGATATCGACCAATACCTGTGGATGGCGCAGATGCTGCGCAACTGCACCGCCAGCCGTTATGCGGTGAACAAAGAGCGCATGGTGCGTTTGTCCGAGTACAGCCGTGATTGCCTCGACGAACTGCGCGCCGAGACCGGCATTGCCTACGAAGGCCGCAGCCTGGGGACTACCCAGTTGTTCCGCACCCAAGCCCAGTTGGACGGTGCCGCCAAGGACATCGCCGTGCTGAAAGAGTCCGGCGTGCCTTTTGAGCTGCTCGACCGCGCCGGCATCGCCCGCGTTGAACCGGCCCTGGCCAGCGTCACCGACATCCTCGCCGGCGCCCTGCGCCTTCCGAACGACCAGACCGGCGACTGCCAGATGTTCACCACTCGCCTGGCCGAGATGTGCAAGCAACTGGGCGTGGAATTCCGCTTCGAACAAGATATCCAGCGCCTCGACTACGCCGGCGACCGCATCAACGGCGTGTGGATCGACGGCAAGCTGGAAACCGCCGACCGCTACGTGCTGGCCCTCGGCAGCTACTCGCCGAAGCTGCTCAAGCCGCTGGGGATCAAGGCGCCGGTGTACCCGCTCAAGGGTTACTCGCTGACCGTGCCGATCACCAACCCGGCGATGGCGCCGACTTCGACCATTCTGGACGAGACCTACAAGGTCGCGATCACCCGTTTCGACAACCGCATCCGCGTTGGCGGCATGGCTGAAATAGCTGGTTTTGACCTGTCGCTGAACCCGCGCCGACGTGAAACCCTGGAGATGATCGTCAACGACCTTTATCCTCAGGGCGGCGATTTGACCGAGGCCAGCTTCTGGACCGGCCTGCGCCCGACCACACCCGACGGCACGCCGATTGTCGGTGCCACACCGTTCAAGAACCTGTTCCTGAATACCGGCCACGGCACCCTCGGTTGGACCATGGCCTGTGGTTCGGGCCGCCTGCTGGCCGACCTGATGGCGAAGAAAACCCCGCAAATTAGTGCCGCAGGCCTCGATATTTCCCGTTATGGCAACTACCAGGAGTCCGCAAAACATGTCAATCCAGCGCCAGCTCACCAATGAGCGCATGAGCCAGATCGTTGTCCACAGCGGCACCGTGTACCTGGCAGGGCAAGTCGGCGACGACATGAGTGCCGGAATTGAACAGCAGACCCGTGAAACCCTGGCCAATATCGAGCGTTTGCTGGACCTGGCTGGCACCGACAAGAGCAAGTTGCTGTCGGTGACGATCTATCTCAAAGACATCGACGCCGACTTCGCCGGCATGAACGCGGTGTGGGACAAGTGGCTGCCCAAGGGCGTCGCTCCGGCCCGTGCCACGGTTGAAGCCAAGCTGTGCGAACCGGAAATCCTGGTAGAGCTGTCCGTCGTGGCGGCGCTGCCTTAAACCTGGATCCCTCTCCCGGTGCCGACGTTGTTGGTCGGTGCCGGTTTTTCTTCACTCTGCCGCCTAGAAGCCTGCCGCCATGCGTCCTGCCCGTGCCCTGATCGATCTCCAAGCCCTGCGCCACAACTACCAATTGGCCCGTGAAGTCACGGGGGCCAAGGCGCTTGCCGTGGTCAAGGCCGATGCCTACGGCCATGGCGCCGTGCGCGTGGCCCAGGCGTTGGAAGCCGAGGCCGACGGGTTTGCCGTGGCGTGCATCGAAGAGGCACTGGAGCTGCGCGCCGCCGGCATCCGGGCGCCGGTGCTGTTGCTCGAAGGCTTTTTTGAGGCCGACGAGCTGCCGCTGATCAACGAGCATGATTTTTGGTGCGTGGTGCATTCGTTGTGGCAGCTGGAGGCGATCGAGCAGGCCAGGCTGAGCAAGCCGCTGACCGTCTGGCTCAAGCTCGACTCCGGCATGCACCGGGTTGGCTTGCACCCCAAGGATTACCACGAGGCGTACCAGCGCCTGCTGGCCAGTGGCAAAGTCGCCAAGATCGTCTTGATGAGCCACTTCGCTCGCGCCGATGAACTCGACTGCGTGCGCAGCAATGAACAGGTGGCGGTGTTTGAAGCGGCGCGCCAAGGCTTGTCGGCCGAGGTCAGCCTGCGTAACTCGCCGTCGGTCATGGGCTGGCCGAATGTGTCCAGCGACTGGGTACGCCCGGGCATCATGCTCTACGGCGCCACGCCGTTTGGCGAAGACCAGGCGGTGGCCGCACGTTTGCAGCCGGTGATGACCCTGGAGTCCAAAGTGATTTCTGTGCGTGAGCTGCCGGCTGGCGAGCCGGTGGGCTATGGCGCCAAGTTCATCACGCCCAAGCCGATGCGCATTGGCGTGGTTGCCATGGGCTACGCCGATGGCTACCCGCGTCATGCGCCGACCGGCACGCCGGTACTGGTCGCGGGCCAACGTAGCCAATTGCTGGGCCGCGTATCCATGGACATGCTGTGCATCGACCTGACGGACGTGCCCCAGGCCGGCCTCGGTTCCACGGTGGAGCTGTGGGGCAAAAACATCCTCGCCAGTGATGTTGCGGTGGCCGCCGAGACCATCCCTTACCAGATCTTCTGCAACCTGCGCCGCGTGCCAAGGCTCTATTCCGGCGCTTGACCGCCGGGTACGAACGCAGGTGCCCGGGATTTAGGCCCAAGTGTTGTAAATACTGAACGCTGTCGCCATGATAACGCTCAATTACAACAACGCCTGAATCCTAGGAGGCTCCTGCATTGGACGTCGGCGAACGACTGCAATCCATCCGTAAACTCAAGGGTCTTTCCCAGCGTGAGCTCGCCAAGCGTGCGGGTGTCACCAACAGCACCATTTCGATGATCGAAAAAAACAGCGTCAGCCCCTCGATCAGCTCCTTGCGCAAGGTGCTGGGTGGCATCCCCATGTCCATGGTCGAGTTCTTTTCCGAGGAGATCCTCCAGGAAATACCGACGCAGATCGTCTATAAAGCCAATGAGCTGATCGACATCTCCGACGGTGCCGTCACCATGAAACTGGTAGGCCGGGCGCACCCCAGCCGGGCAATTGCGTTCCTGAACGAGATCTACCCGCCAGGCGCCGACACCGGCGAAGAAATGCTCACCCATGAGGGCGAAGAAACCGGGATTCTGGTGGAAGGCCGCCTGGAATTGGTGGTCGGTCTTGAAACTTTTGTGCTCGAAGCCGGCGATAGCTACTACTTTGAAAGCACCAAGCCCCATCGTTTTCGCAACCCGTTCGATGTGCCGGCGCGACTAATCAGCGCAGCCACACCGGCGAACTTTTGACAGAAGAGGCGTGCTGCCAGCGTTGCAGACACACCCGCAGCTTTAACCGTGGCGCCGAATCTCCCTTTATTTAATAGGGTTGTTTCGGCCAGGCGGGCTAACCGTTATACTTTCGCCGCCTGCGAAACCGTGGCCGCAGGCGTGAATAGCCACCATTGAGGGTGAACGCGTGAACCTAATTATGAAAATGCTGGCTGCACCAGCAACCGTACTGGCCCTATGGGCTGTCAGCGCTCAAGCTGCGACCAATGATGAAATTGCCAAGCGCCTGGAGCCCGTGGGCCAGGTCTGTGTCCAGGGCCAGGAATGCAAGGGCATGGAAGTGGCCGTGGCCGCAGGTGGCGGCGGTGCTGCCAAGACTCCGGATGACGTGATCGCCAAGCATTGCAACGCGTGCCACGGTACTGGCTTGTTGGGTGCCCCGAAAATCGGTGACACGGCCGCCTGGAAAGACCGCGCCGACCACCAGGGTGGCCTCGACGGCCTGCTGGCCAAGGCCATCACCGGCCTGAACGCCATGCCGCCAAAAGGCACCTGCGCCGATTGCTCGGATGATGACCTCAAAGGCGCGATCAAGAAGATGTCCGGCCTCTGATCAACCGATCTTCGCCAAAAGAGCCGCTTGTAAGCGGCTTTTTTGTGCCCGCCATTTGTGTTTCGGCGCTGTTCATTGCAGCAAAGACCCGGCAAGCTCGGTCCAACCCCTAATCATGGAATGTTCGGGAGGATCGGATGGTGCAGTTGTGTTCAATCGAGCAAGCAGTTGACGACGTACTGGCGCGCTTGCCGGCGCATATCCACATGGGCATGCCGTTGGGCCTGGGCAAGCCCAACCTGTTCGTCAACGCGCTGTACCGGCGTATCGCCAAGTTGCCAGAGCGGCAACTGACGATCTACACCGCCTTGAGCCTGGGTCGTCCGCCTTTTGGTGATGGTTTGCAGAAGCGCTTTCTCGGGCCTTTTATCGAGCGAGTGTTCGGCGATTACCCCGAGTTGGATTTCCTCGCTGACCTGCACAAGGACAGCCTACCGGCCAATATTCGCGTTCAGCAGTTCTTCATGCAGCCTGGTAGTTTGCTCCACAGCCGTTCGGCGCAGCAGGACTACGTCAGCAGCAACTACAGCCACGCTGCGCGCGACATCAACGCCGCCGGCCTGAACCTGGTGGCGCAACTGGTCGCCAGCAGTGCCGAACACCCCGACCGCCTTAGCCTGAGCTGCAACCCGGATATCACCCTCGACCTGCTACCCATGATCGCCAAGCGCCGCGACGCCGGGGAAACCATCCTGGTGGTGGGCCAGGTCCACAGCGACTTACCCTACATGCCGGGGGATTCCGAGCTGGGCATGGACGCGTTCGATTACCTGATCGATGAAAAAGACAGCACCACGCTGTTCTCCACACCAAACATGCCGGTCGGGTTTCAGGACCATTTCATCGGCCTGCATGCCAGCACGTTGGTGCGTGATGGCGGCACGTTGCAGATCGGCATCGGCTCCATGGGGGATGCGCTGACCGCCGCGTTGCTGGCCCGTCAGGCTGATAACGAAGCCTACCGCTTGTTGCTGACCGACCTTGATGTGTACCAGTGGGCGCCGCTGATCAGCCATGAAGGTGGCGTCGCGCCGTTTGCGCGGGGCCTGTATGGCTGCAGCGAGATGTTCGTCAACGGCTTGCTCGTGCTGGCGGATGCCGGGATCGTACGGCGCAAGGTGTACCCGGATGTGGCCACCCAGGAGCAGGCCAACGCCGGCACGCTGGACGACGCCGCGCAGCCCGACGGTGTATCGATCCATGGAGGTTTCTTCCTCGGGCCGCGCAGTTTTTACCAGCGTTTGCAGGAAATGACCCACGCCAAGCGTCTCGAATTCAACATGACCCGCATCAGCTACATCAACGAGCTGTACGGCCAGGAAGAACTCAAGCGCCTGCAGCGCCTGGATGCACGGTTTATCAACAGCGCGATCATGGTCACGCTGCTGGGCGCGGGCGTTGCCGACCAGCTGGAAGACGGCCGCGTACTCAGTGGCGTGGGCGGGCAATACAACTTTGTCGCCCAGGGCCATGCACTGGAAGGGGCGCGCTCGATCCTGATTTTGCGCAGCTGGCGCGAATCGGCGGGGGAGGTGAGTTCCAATATTGTCTGGGACTACGGCCACTGCACCATTCCGCGACACCTGCGGGACATTGTGATCACTGAATACGGTATTGCCGACTTGCGCGGTCAGACGGATGCCAACGTGATCAAGGCGTTGCTCAAGATCACCGACTCACGCTTCCAGGACGAGTTGATCGAGCAGGCGCAAAAGGCCGGCAAGTTACCCGAGGGTTTCCAGTTGGAGCCGCGTTTTACCGACAACACCCCGGAACGGCTCAAGGGCATTCAGGCGCGGCATCGGCGGTTGTTTCCGGAGTACCCGCTGGGCAGCGACTTCACGGAGGAAGAGCGGGATCTGTTGCGGGCGTTGAACTGGCTCAAGAGCAGATTCAAGCTGACGGAGATTCTGGAGTTGGGCAAGGCTGCGTTGGACGCGCCGGAGCCGGAGGCGTTTCCCGGGCATTTGAAGCGGATGGGGTTGGATAAGCCTGAAGGCTTGAAAGAAGACCTCTACCAGCGCCTGCTACTCGCCGGCCTACAGGCCACCGCACACTAACAGCCACCACAACCTCCCTGTAGGAGCCGGCTTGCCGGCGATGAGGTCCTTGAAGCTGTCTATTATACATATCTCCGAGCC
>NZ_JBWKRS010000016.1:0-18120 GCF_059419385.1 Pseudomonas sp. GW821-FHT05H12
CCCCCCCCCCCCCCCCCCCCCCCCCCCCCCCCCCCCCCCCCCCCCCCCCCCCCCCCCCCCCCCCCCCAGCTCCCACAGTTTTCAACCGCGCTCAGACTTGAGGATTTCGTAATCACGCAGCTTGTTGGCGATGGTGGTGTGGGAGACCCCCAGGCGCTTGCCCAGCTGTCGGCTGCTGGGATGTTCAGCATACAAACTTTCCAGAACAGCCTTCTCGAACCGCCCGACAATCTCTTCCAGACCACCCTCAAGCGAGAAATCGCCAAGCGGCTGACGCACGCCATAATCCGGCAAGCGAATATGCTCGGCCTTGACCGTGCCTCCGTCACACAGCGACACCGCCTGGAACAGCACGTTTTCCAGCTGCCGCACATTACCCGGCCAGTGGTAATGACTCAGACGCTCCATCGCCGTCGGGGCCAGCTTGGGCAACGGGCAGCCGATCTGGCGGCTGGCCTGATCGAGGAAGTGCTCAACCAGCGGCGCCAGGCCATCAAGGCATTCGCGCAGCGGCGGGATATGCAGCGACAGCACGTTCAGACGGTGATACAGGTCCTGGCGAAACTCACCGCGAGCGCATAGCTCAGACAAATCCATCTGAGTCGCACAAATCACCCGCACATCCAGGTACACCTCTTCATCACTGCCGACGCGGCGGAAGCAACCGTCCTGCAGAAAGCGCAGCAACTTCACCTGCAAACGCGCACTCATTTCGCCGACGCCATCGAGAAACAGCGTACCGCCTGCCGTCAGCTCCAGCAGCCCGAGCTTGCCTTCGGCCCGGGCACCTTCAAATGCACCCGGGCCATAGCCGAACAATTCGGTCTCGGCCATCGACTCCGGCAGGCCCGCGCAGTTGAGCGCCATCAGCGGCGACTGCCCACGCGGACTGGCCAGGTGACACGCCCGCGCCAACAGTTCCTTGCCGGTGCCGGTTTCGCCTTCTATTAATAGCGGCGCATCCAGCGGTGCCATGCGCCGCGCTTCACGCACCACCGCCGCCATGACCTTGGAGCTCTGGAAAATACTGTCGAAGCCGCGCAGCTCCTGCTTGCGCACATTGTAGATACGTTCCCCCACGCGGTCGGCACGGTGCAGGGTCAGCACGGCGCCGGCCATGGCCTCGCTGTCGTCATGCTCCGAAGATTGCAGCGGCGCGATGTCCGCCAGGAATACGTCGCCCTTGACCTTGACCCGCAGGCCGTTGATCCGCGATTTACTGGCACGTACCAGCTCGGGCAAGTCGAAATCCTCGGCGTAGCGCGACAACGGAATGCCCGGCACCTCGTCGACACGCACACCGAGCAACTGTGCTGCCGCACGGTTGGCAGCGACGATGGAACCACCCATGTCGATGGACAGCACCGGAAACTCCAGGGCGCCGAGCAACGCATTGAGCTCCATGTGCCGCCGCTCGCTGGGCATCAGCCCTACCCGCTTGACGCCAAACACCCCGGCAATCGCCTCGAATTGCGGGCGCAACGCCTGGAACTGCATGTTCACCAGGTTCGGGCAGAACAGATAGATGGCATTGCCATGCTCGCCCCCCACCTCGCCCTTGGCGACGTTGACGCCGTACTCCACCAGCAGGTTGAGGATGTCCCGCAGGATGCCGATGCGGTTCTGGCAGTGCACTTTGATACGCATGAAAAGGCCCGAAAAGTGGGAAGGCGCCGCGTCTTTTTGCCGCTGGGCGCAGATAGTCGTCAAGATTATGTGACAGCTTATGTGCTTTTCCCAGCCCAATCCAACGAGAGGCTGCGCATACGTAACGAAAACTTTACGAATATCGGTAATTTTTCCTACGGACAGGCGCGACAAGTAGATGGAATCTCTCCCGCCAAGGGGTATCAATACGCTCATAGCAGGACATAACAAGAACGAATGCCTAGCAGGAGAGCCGTATGAAGCAGACGCAGTACGTGGCCCGCGAGCCCGATGCGCAAGGTTTTATCCACTACCCGCCGGAAGAACATGCGGTGTGGAACACCCTGATCACTCGCCAGTTGAAAGTGATCGAGGGACGCGCCTGCCAGGAATACCTGGACGGCATCGACAAGCTCGGCCTGCCCCTGGATCGCATCCCGCAACTGGGTGAAATCAACCGAGTGCTGGCCGAGACCACCGGTTGGCAAGTGGCCCGCGTGCCAGCGCTGATCCCCTTCCAGACCTTCTTCGAGTTGCTCGCCAGCAAGCAGTTTCCGGTGGCGACCTTTATTCGCACCCGCGAAGAGCTGGACTACCTGCAAGAGCCGGATATTTTCCACGAGATCTTTGGCCACTGCCCGCTGCTGACCAACCCCTGGTTCGCCGAATTCACCCACACCTACGGCAAGCTCGGCCTGGCGGCGACCAAGGAGCAACGGGTGTACCTGGCGCGCCTGTACTGGATGACCATCGAATTTGGCCTGGTGGACACGCCCCAGGGCCGGCGCATCTATGGGGGAGGCATCCTGTCGTCGCCCAAGGAGACGGTGTACAGCCTGTCGTCCGAACCCGAGCACCAAGCCTTCGACCCGCTGGAAGCGATGCGCACACCGTATCGCATCGACATCCTGCAGCCCCTGTACTTTGTCCTGCCTGAACTCAAGCGCCTGTTCGACGTGGCGCAGGAAGACATCATGGGCATGGTGGAGCGCGGCATGCAGCTCGGTTTGCACGCACCAAAATTCCCGCCCAAACCCAAAGCTGCGTGAACCTTACGTTTTGAAGCCAGGTGAACCTGTTCCCTGGCCGCGCGTTGCTTTAGGGTGACGCTACTGATCTTCATACTTTCGAATTCAGGACACCTACATGACCACCTTGAACCAAGCCCACTGCGAAGCCTGCCGCGCCGACGCCCCACAAGTCAGCGATGAAGAGTTGCCGGTACTGATCAAGCAGATCCCCGACTGGAACATCGAAGTACGCGATGGCGTGATGCAGCTGGAAAAGGTTTTCCTGTTCAAGAACTTCAAGTTCGCCCTGGCCTTCACCAATGCCATGGGTGAGATCTCCGAAGCCGAAGGCCATCACCCAGGCCTGCTCACCGAATGGGGCAAAGTCACCGTGACCTGGTGGAGCCACTCCATCAAAGGCCTGCACCGCAACGACTTCATCATGGCCGCACGCACCGACGACGTGGCCAAGGACGCCGAGGGCCGCAAGTAATGCATTTTGATGCCATTGGCCGTGTGCCCGGTGACCCGATCCTCGGTTTGATGGACCTGTATGCCCAGGACAGCAACCCGAACAAGTTCGACCTGGGCGTGGGCGTCTACAAGGACGACCAGGGCCTGACGCCTATCCCCCGCTCGGTGAAGCTCGCCGAGCAGCGCCTGGTGGACACGCAAACCACCAAGACCTACATCGGCGGCCACGGCAACGCGGCCTTCGGCTCGCTGATCAGCCAACTGGTACTGGGCGCCGATTCGCCGTTGATCCGCGACCGCCGTGCCGGTGCCAGCCAGACCCCGGGCGGCACCGGGGCCCTGCGCCTGAGTGCCGACTTCATCGCCCAGCACCTGCCGGGCCGTGGCGTGTGGTTGAGCAACCCAACGTGGCCGATCCACGAAACCATCTTTGCCAAAGCCGGGCTCAAGGTCAGCCATTACCCCTACGTGGGCACTGACAACCGCCTGGATGTGCAGGCGATGCTGGCCACGCTGTCCAAGGTGCCAGAGGGCGACGTGGTGCTGCTGCACGCCTGCTGCCATAACCCGACCGGTTTCGACTTGTCCCAGGACGACTGGCGCCAAGTGCTGCAGATCGTGCGCGAGCGCCGGCTGCTGCCGCTGATCGATTTTGCCTACCAGGGCTTTGGCGACGGCCTGGAGCATGATGCTTGGGCGGTGCGTTTGTTCGCGGCTGAACTGCCGGAAGTGCTGGTCACCAGTTCGTGCTCGAAAAACTTTGGCCTGTACAGCGACCGCGTCGGTGCCTTGATCGTGTGTGCGGCGGATGCCGAGAAACTGACGGATGTGCGCAGCCAACTGGCAAACATCGCGCGCAACCTGTGGTCGACGCCGCCGGACCATGGCGCGGCTGTGGTCGCGACCATCCTCGGCGATGCCGAGCTCAAGGCGTTGTGGAGTGGTGAAGTCGAAGCCATGCGTTCGCGGATCGCGCAGTTGCGTTCCGGGCTGGTAGAGGCGTTGGCGCCACACGGGCTGGCCGAGCAGTTCGCACACATTGGTGCGCAACGCGGAATGTTTTCCTATACCGGTCTGAGTGCCGAACAGGTCAAGCAACTGCGTGAAAAGCACAGCGTGTACATGGTGAGTTCGGGCCGGGCCAACGTGGCAGGGGCTGATGCCACGCGGCTGGCGTTGCTGGCCGAGGCCATTGCTGACGTCTGCAACTGACGAAACTCAATCTAAATGTGGGAGCTGGCTTGCCTGCGATAGCGGTGTTTCAGTCGACATCTCTGTTGGATGTGACACCGTTATCGCAGGCAAGCCAGCTCCCGCATTTTTGTCCGTGTGAATCCTTCAGCCTGTGACCATCTCGGCTTTGAGCTGCGCCTCTTTCGCCTGGGCATCCGCCAATCGATACAACTCGATACTGCCATCCCAGTGTTCGATCAACGCCGTGCACGACTCCACCCAATCCCCGCAATTGAGGTAATCCACCTCGCCCACCTTGCGAATCTCTGCATGGTGGATATGCCCGCACACCACGCCATGCAGTTCACGCTTGGTCACTTCGTGGGCGATGGCTTCTTCGAAGTCGCTGATGAAACTCACCGCTGTCTTGACCTTGTGCTTGAGGTAAGCCGACAGCGACCAGTAACCGTAGCCATAGCGTGCGCGCCAGTGATTGAGCCAGCGATTGAGCGTGAGGGTGAACTCGTAGGCCGAGTCGCCGAGGAACGCGAGCCAACGGTGGTAGCGTGTGATGACATCGAACTGATCACCGTGGATCACCAACAGATGCCGACCATCGGCAGTCACGTGCACCGCTTCGTCCACCAACTGGATATTGCCCAGGATCAGCTTGGAATAGCGGCGCAGGAATTCGTCATGGTTGCCGGTGACGTAGATCACTTCGGTGCCGCGCTTGGCCATGGTCAGCAGGCGGCGGATCACGTTGGTGTGGGCCTGGGGCCAATACATGCCGCCGCGCATTTTCCAGCCATCGATGATGTCGCCCACCAAGTACACCTTGTCGGCGTGGTAGCCCTTGAGGAAATGCGACAAATGTTCGGCCTGGCAATCCCGGGTGCCCAGGTGCACGTCGGAAATCCACAGGGTACGAACCCGTTGTTTGCGGCTGGGCTTGGCGAACTCGGCACTGGTCATGGGCATCCCTCGACGGTGTTTTCGCGAGCTTGCGCCACGGCGATTAATAGCCCATGACAACTGTGCGTCAGTCTGATGACAGCGCCCGGCGCCCGCGAAGCGTTGTAGACTGCGCAGATGCTGCCCAGGAGACCGTGATGGGACCGACGCTCACACTACGCCACTACATCGAAGCCCCCCTCGCCCACAGCCATGACCATGCGCAGTTGGTGTTCGGCTTGTCCGGCCACCTGGACCTGGAAGTGGACGGCCGGGGCAGCCAGGTGCACGAAAGCAGCGTGATGGTGCTGCCCTTCTCCGCTCACCATGCCTGCGGCAGCCGCGATGGCAGCCGTTGCCTGGTGCTGGATGTGCCCACCGAACACTGGGTGTTGCAATCGCTGGGTGACCACGCCGATGCCAGCCGCCGCCTGCTCGACGAACCCGCACGCCTGACCCTCGACACTCGACAAAGCCAACTGGTGCAATGGCTGGCCCACAGCCCGGTTGATGACCCGTTGATTGTCCAGCAAGGTGCGGTGCTGCTGCTCGCCAGCCTCAATCACCCTCTGGCCCAGCCGGCGCCGGGCAGGCGCTTGCCCTATGCCGCGTTCAACGCCCACATCGAACGGCATGTCGCGCACCCGCTGCAAGTGGCTGACCTGGCGCGCATCGCCGACCTGTCGGTCGCACGCCTGCACGCGCGGTTTATCGTCGAATGCGGGCAGACGCCAATGGACTATATCCGCAGCCGTCGCCTGCAGATGGCCTTGAAGCTGCTGCGCGAGACGGCGTTGCCCATCGGCGAAGTCGCCGACCGCGTCGGGTACAGCTCACAGAGTGCGTTCGCAGCGGCGATGCTGCGGGAGTTCGGCGCATCACCGGGGGCGTTGCGCCGCTCACTGTAGGAAGAGTCTCGCGACAATCGGCGCGAGCCGGACGACAGACACGCCCGTTTGCAACCCTCTACACTGCGCTTCGATAAACCCGTTGGTTCAAGGATCGCAATGACTCCCCGCTCAGCCCTCGGCGCCCTGCACATCGGCGCTTTGATGTTTGGCCTCACCGGCGTGTTAGGCAAGCTGGCAGCCGCCTCGCCCGCCATCATCGTGTTTGGCCGCGCCGCTTTCGCCGTGCTGGCCCTCGCGGTGTTCGCGCGCTTTGCCAGCAACACCACCTGGAAAACCCTCGAACTGCGCGACTGGCGCCGGCTGTTCATCAGCGGCGTGCTGCTCGCTGCGCACTGGGTGACCTTCTTCATTGCGGTCAAGGTGGCCGGCGTGGCCGTGGCGACCCTGGGGTTTACGGCCTTCCCGGCCTTTACGGTGATCCTTGAAGGGCTGATCTTCCGCGAGCGTATCCGCGCCAATGAAGTGGTGCTGGTGGCATTGGTCAGTGTCGGCCTCGTCTTGGTAACCCCCGACTTCAACCTCGCCAGCGAAGCCACCGGCGGCTTGCTGTGGGGCATCGCGTCGGGGCTGCTGTTTTCGCTGTTGTCCCTGAACAACCGTGCCAGCTCCGGGCGCATCCCGGCCGTGCAGGCGGCGCTGTGCCAGAACGTCGTGGTTGCGGCATGCCTGCTGCCGGTGGCGGCGCCTGGTTTGGCCGATGTGCGTGCCATTGACTGGCTGTGGATTGGCCTGCTCGGCGTGTTCTGCACGGGCCTGGCCCACAGCCTGTTCGTGGCCAGCCTGGCGGTGATCAAGGCGCGCACCGCGTCGGTGGTGTTTGCCATGGAGCCGGTCTACGGCATCACCGTGGCCTGGCTACTGTTTGCCGAAACTCCGACCTTGCGCATGTTGCTGGGCGGCGCCTTGATCATCGTCGCCATCGTGCTGTCCGGCCTGATGGGCAGCGCCAGCCAGGCCAAACAGCCCGCAGCGGCGGCCTGATCTATACTTCGCGCATCCGCAACAGTCTGTCGTCGTTCAACGGATAAGGCCCCTCGACGACAGCCCTGCCTTTTGAAGTGGCTGCAAGCGAGTGGTCACTCCCATAACGCTATGCAGGGGTTTCATCATGGAAATGCTCATCAGCTTGCTGGTTCAAATCATCAGCGGTGCCGTCGGCGGGAACGTCGCCGGCATGACCAAGCAGAGCCTGGGGACCGGGCTCAATACGCTGCTCGGCGGTATTGGCGGCCTGGTCCTGGGCCAGGTTGTCTCGCAGTTCACCGGAACATCCGGCGGTGAAGCACTGGATGTGGCGGCAGTCGGCAGCAATATCGTGGGCGGCGGCGTAGGTGGCCTGGTGCTCACCTGGGTCGTCGGGTTTATCAAACAAAAGCTGGCGGCCAAATAGCCGTAATGGTCACCGCTGCTCTGCGGCGGTGACCGTCATTGCGTCCGATCGTTGTGGCCCAGGTCGCGCGCTGGGTCGATCTGGTCGCGCACACGTTGCTTGAGCACCTTGGCTTCCGGAAAGCCGCCATCGGCCTTGCGCTCCCAGATCTGCACGCCATCGCAGGTGATGCGAAACGCCCCGCCGGTGGCCGGCTCCAGTGCCACGCGCCCCAGGTCGTCGCAGAACGTACTCAACAGCTCCTGGGCCAACCACGCGGCACGCAGCAACCACTGGCACTGGGTGCAATAGGTAATGACGATCTCGGGTTTGTTCGTGGACATAATTTGAGAGGTTCCTGGCGTAACGGGCTCGGAGGATCGAGTGGCTATAATACCGGCCTTTACCGCCCTGCCTCGAGACTGATGATGCGCCGCCTGCTGTCCTGCCTGCTCCTGTGCCTTGTCCCCCTGCTTGCCGACGCTGTCGAGCCTCCACGGCCCAAAGTCGGCCTGGTGCTTTCCGGCGGCGCCGCCCGTGGTCTGGCCCATATCGGCGTGCTCAAGGCCCTGGAAGAACAAGGCATCCACATCGACGCCATCGCCGGCACCAGCATGGGCGCGGTGATCGGCGGGCTGTATGCCTCGGGCTACAAGATCGATGAACTGGAAAAGCTGGCGCTGAGTATCGACTGGCAACAGGCCCTGTCCGATGCACCGCCCCGGGAGGACGTGCCGTTTCGACGCAAGCAGGATGACCGGGACTTCCTGGTGAAACAGAAACTCAGCTTCCGCGATGACGGCAGCCTGGGCCTGCCACTGGGCGTGATCCAGGGCCAGAACCTCGCGCTGCTGCTGGAAAGCATGTTCGCCCACAACAGCAACACGCGTAATTTCGACAAGTTGCCGATCCCGTTCCGCGCCGTGGCCACCGACATCACCACCGGTGAGAAAGTAGTGTTCAGCAAGGGCCATCTACCCCAGGTAATCCGCGCCAGCATGTCGATCCCGGCCGTATTCGCGCCGGTGGAAATCGACGGGCGGCTGCTGGTGGACGGTGGCATGACCGACAACATCCCGCTGGATGTGGCGCGGGAGATGGGCGTGGATATTGCCATCGTGGTCGACATCGGCACCCCGCTGCGCTCGCGCAAGCAACTGGCCACGGTGGTCGATGTACTCAACCAGTCCATCACCCTGATGACCCGGCGCAATTCCGAAGAACAGCTCAAGGCCCTGCACCCCAAGGACGTGCTGATCCAGCCTCCCCTGGCCGCCTACGGCGTGACGGATTTCGGCCGCGCCAAAGACATGATCGACGCCGGCTACCGTGCCACCCGTGCACTGGACGTGCGCCTGGCCCATTTGCGCCCCACTGAGCCCGTGGACCCGCAACTGGTGGCTGCCCGCACGCCGGGGGAACGCACCCCGGTGATCACCGCGATCAAGGTGGAGAACGATTCGAAAGTCAGCGAAGACGTGATCCGCTACTACATCCGCCAACCCCTGGGTGAGCCGCTGAACCTGGGGCGCCTGCAGACCGACATGGGCACCCTGTACGGCCTGGATTACTTCGAGCAGGTGCAATACCGCGTGGTGAAGAAGGGCCAGGACAACACCCTGGTGATCAGCGCGCGCGGCAAACGCGCCGGCACCGACTACCTGCGCCTGGGCCTGAACCTGTCGGATGACATGCGCGGCGACAGCGCCTTCAACCTCGGCGCCAGCTACCGCATCAACGGCATCAACCGCCTTGGCGCGGAATGGCTGACGCGGGTGCAGATCGGTGATCGCCAAGAGCTGTACAGCGAGTTCTATCAGCCGATGGACACCGGCTCACGCTACTTCGTCGCGCCCTATATCAGTGCCCAGGCGCAGAACGTTGAACTGATTCTGGACAACGACCCGATCTCCGAATACCGCCTGGAACGCTACGGTTTCGGGCTAAATGTGGGGCGCCAGATCGGCAACAGCGGCGAGATTCGCTTTGGCGTTGGCGAAGCCTGGGGCAAGGCGGATGTGCGCATCGGCGACCGCGACTCGCCGAGCGTGAGCTTCAGCGAAGGCTTCTACGAACTGAAGTACTCCTTCGACTCCCTGGACAATGTGTATTTCCCCCATGCCGGTGAGGATATCGGCCTGGCCTACCGGGAATTCGAACCGGGGCTGGGTTCGGACCAACGCTACCGCCAGTGGGAGTTCAAGCTGGACAAGGCCATGAGCAACGGCCCGGACACCCTGGTACTGGGCGGGCGCTACGGGCGCACAGTGGATAAGTCTGACGTGGTGATTTCCAGCTTCCTGCTCGGCGGGGCGCGGCAGTTGTCGGGCTTTCGCGAGGACGCGATCTCGGGCCAGAACATCAGCCTGATGCGGGCGGTGTACTACCGTCGCCTCACGCCGCGCTCCTATTTGCCGCTGGACTTCCCGCTGTACCTGGGGGCATCGCTGGAACGGGGTCGGGCGTGGAACAACGACAATGAATTTGATAGCGGGTATATCAACGCCGCGAGTATTTTCCTGGGGTTCGATACGCCGTTGGGGCCGCTGAACTTCAGCTATGGCTTCAATGATGACAACCAGCAGGCGGTGTACCTGAACCTGGGCCAGACGTTCTAGAACGCCGAGTACAAGACCCAATGTGGGAGCAACTGTCTTGATGGTTTTCAAAAAAAATCATCAAGACAACCATAAAAACGCCCACAGTTGACCGCGTACACCCGCTGATCTGTCCTCACTGTAGGAGCCGGCTTGCCGGCGAGTTGCAGCTGACCCACCGCCATCGCTGGCAAGCCAGCTCCTACAGGTTGATCTTTGGCGTGCTTGGGGTCAGGACTTTTCCAGGTTCGCCAGGATGTGCCCATGTACACGCATGCACACGCTCAAATCGGCTTCGTCTACGCCCACAAACAGCTCATGGCGCAGGGCCGTGGCGATGGTTTCGATCTGCTCAATCAACGGACGGGCTGTGTCACACAGCAAGATGCGCTTGGCACGACGGTCTTCCACCACGGCCTGGCGTTGCACCAGCCCTTGGCCTTCCAGGCTGTCGAGCAGCCGCGCCAGCGTCGGCCCTTCTACACCGACACTTTGTGCCAGTTCGCGCTGGGTGGGCGCCTCTTCGAAACGGGCCAGGTGCAACAGCACCAGCCAACGCGCCTGGGACAAGCCCAGCCCCGCCAAACGGCGGTCCAGTTCGGCGCGCCAACCTCGGGACATTTGCGCCAACTGCATGCCAAAGCGGTGTTGATCGGTTAACGGCATAAAAAACTCATGGTTTAGACTGAAAATAAAGTGTGGCTAATTATTAGTTAGCTAAGCATGAGCCATGCCAGTAGGCAAGAGTTGCTATGTACTGATTCGTTACATTGTCGTAATTGGCGCACTAAATTTCGAATTCAGACTGCAAAGCCGCCCTTACACAGTACAAAACGCCCTCAGGAACACGACCGGTGAACAGTGGTGCAATCTCGGCAACCGGTGGCAATTCGCCTTCTCCGTCAAGGAAGGCGTCCTGGATTTCACCGAGCAAATCCTCCGGTAAATCAAGGGCCTGCTCCAGGGAGAGCTGCTGCTTGCCGATGGATTCGGCCAACAGGGTGTAGACGTTTTTTTCCGAGCATTGCAGCTGGCCGGCGATCTGGATCGGGGTCATGCCGGCGCGCGCCAGGCTGATCAGTTCGTGCCGGATATCGGCGACTTCCTTCGGCGCTTCGGCCTGGCCGCCGAGCACCTCGAGAAACGCCTGGCCGTAGCGCTCCAGTTTGCGTGCACCCACGCCGCTGACCCGGGCCATCTCGGCCATGGTGGTGGGCTGTTCGCGCAGCATTTCGAGCAAGGTGGAGTCGGGGAAAATAACGTAGGGCGGCACGCTGTGTTCCTGCGCCAGTTTGCGCCGCAAGGTGCGCAAGGCTTCCCACTGTTCGCGCTCTTCACCTCGTACCAACTGGCTGGCCTGGCTGGTGCTGCTCTTGACGGTGGTTTGCGGCTTGAGGTCGCGGCGCAGTTCAAGACTCACTTCGCCCTTGAGCAACGGTCGGCAACTATCGTTCAAGCGCAGCCCGCCATAACCTTCGATGTCAATATCGACCAGATTGCGTGCAACCATCTGCCGGAACAACGAACGCCACTCGCCTTCCGCACGGGCTTTGCCAATGCCATAGACCGAGAGTTTTTCGTGGCCAAAACTGCGAATTTTTTCGTTGTCCTTGCCCAGCAACACATCCACCAGATGGCCCACCCCATAGCGCTGGCCGGTGCGGTGAATGGTCGACAACGCCTGGCGCGCCGGTTCGGTGGCGTCCCAGGTCTGCACGCCATCGATGCAGTTGTCGCAATGGCCGCAAGGTTCGGGCATGTCCTCGTCGAAATACGCCAGCAAGGTCTGGCGACGGCAGCGGGTCTCTTCACACAACGACAGCATGGCATCGAGCTTGTGCTGCTCCAGGCGCTTGTGGCGCTCGTCGCCTTCGGAGTTCTGCAGCATCTGCTTGAGCATCACCACGTCCTGCAGGCCGTAGACCATCCAGGCATCGGCCGGCAGGCCGTCACGGCCGGCACGACCGGTTTCCTGGTAGTAGGCCTCAAGGGACTTGGGCAGGTCCATGTGGGCTACAAAACGCACGTTGGACTTGTCGATCCCCATGCCGAACGCAATGGTGGCAACCATGATCAGGCCTTCCTCGTTGAGGAAACGCTTCTGATGGTAGGCCCGCAGGTCATTCGGCAAACCTGCGTGATACGGCAACGCGGGGTAGCCCTGCTCGCAGAGGAAGGCTGCTACTTCATCGACCTTTTTACGCGACAGGCAATAGACGATGCCCGCATCGCTGCGCCGTTCGGACAGGAACGCCAGCAACTGCTTGCGTGGCTGCTCCTTGGGCACGATGCGGTAGAAAATGTTCGGCCGGTCGAAGCTCGACAGAAAGCGCTCGGCATTCTGCAAATGCAGGCGCTCGACGATTTCCTCGCGGGTGCGCTTGTCGGCGGTGGCGGTCAGGGCAATACGCGGCACATCGGGAAACAGCTCCGCCAACTGCCCCAGTTGCAGGTACTCGCGACGGAAATCATGGCCCCATTGCGACACGCAGTGGGCTTCATCGATGGCGAACAGGGCGATTTCCAGGCTCTGCAGGAACGCCAGCATGCGTGGCTGCACCAGGCGCTCGGGGGCCAGGTACAGCATCTTCACTTCGCCGCGCTTGATCCGCGCGGCCAGGTCACGCTGTTGCTCGGGGCTGAGGGTGGAGTTCAGCGAGGCTGCCGCGACACCCAGCTCTTCAAGGGTGGCCACCTGGTCGTCCATCAACGCGATCAGTGGCGACACCACCACGGCCAGGCCGTTGCGCAACAGGGCCGGCACCTGGAAGCACAAGGACTTGCCGCCACCGGTAGGCATCAGTACCAGGGCATCGCCGCCACTGGCCACGCGCTCAATGATCGCACCCTGGCGGCCACGAAAACTGTCGTAGCCGAAGATGTCCTTGAGGACGCGTTGAGCCTGCTCGAGCATGTAAAACTCCAAAATGGTGCCGAAATCCCACTGTACAGGCTGGCCGAGAAAACGCGCTTTCACGGGAAATAATCCGTAAGCGAAGTTTTCCCGGTTTGGCGCGTGGCCTGCCGGGGCATCACAAAACGCGGCAGTATACCCGAGCGACACCCGGCAAAGGGCGCCGCTGACGAATAGCGACCCCTCTCTAAAACCTGGCAAATATGCAGTGCGGCTGGCTTGGACGCTCAAGAAAGCCTAGAATTCAGCATCGTTTATTCCCAAGGTAGTCCTTCAATGTCCTTCGCTGAGCAACTAACCCGCCTGCAAGCCTTCCTCGACGCCGATGAGCTGCATGACGAGGCGCTGGACTACGTGGCCGCCCACGGCTACCTGACCGCCCTGTCGATCTGCTCCGAAGTCGTGCCCGACCGTGAATGGATCGACGCGCTGTTCGCCGAAGAACCACACTACACCGACGACGCCCAGCGTGAAGAAATCGAATCCACCCTGCTCGCCCTCAAGGCCCACATCGGTCGCCAGCTGGCTTCCGACGAGGAATTCGAGCTGCCATGCGAGCTGGACCTGGGTGATGAGCCGGATGATTCCGACCTGCGCGGCTGGTGCATCGGCTTCATGGAAGGTGTGTTCCTGCGCGAGGCCGCCTGGTTCGAAACCGCCGAGGAAGAAGTCAGCGAAATGCTGCTGCCGATTATGGTCGGCTCGGGCTTGTTCGACGACCAGCCGGAGTTCTCCGACATCGCCGCCGACGCCAACCTGATGGACGACATGATCGTTCAGATCCCGGAAGCGCTGACCGCCCTGTACCTGCTGTGCAACGCTCCTGACGAAAAACCGGCGATCCTCAAGCCTCGTCACCACTGAGTCAATTGCCCGTGACACCCATGGGCAACCGTCCTCTGCTCCTGCGTTACGCCCTGCTGGCCATTGGCTGGCTGAGCGTGGCGCTGGGGGTGATCGGCATTTTCCTGCCGGTATTGCCGACCACGCCCTTCCTGCTGCTTGCTGCCGCCTGCTTCGCCCGAAGCTCCCCGCGCTTCTACCACTGGCTGGTGGAACACCCGCGCCTGGGTCCGTGGATTCGTGATTACCTGGACGGCAACGGCATCCCACTCAAAGGCAAGGTCTACGCCATCGGCTTGATGTGGCTGAGCATCGGCCTATCCTGCTATCTGGTGCCACTCCCCTGGGCCCGCGGCTTCATGCTGACCAGTGCGGTGCTGGTGACCATCTACATCCTGCGCCAGAAAACCCTGCCACCCCGCCAACGGTAGACACCGGCTTGTGTGGGAGCTGGCTTGCCTGCGATGGCATCACCGCGGTGTAACTGCGACACCGTGCTGATGCCATCGCGGGCAAGCCCGGCTCCCACACAAGCCCTGCACACGACCTTGGTCGACACTGACTAACCCCAAGCATCATGCGAGACTGTGCAACCGGGCCTGGAATGCCTGGGTGTTTTTATGCTCGGAGTTACCATGACGCTGTCCAGCGGGCTGATCGCCGCCGTTGCCCTGGCCTATATGGCCATTATGTTTGCCATCGCCTTCTACGGTGACCGCCGCCGTGCGCCGCTGCCACCGCGTATGCGTGCCTGGGTGTACAGCCTGTCGTTGGCGGTCTACTGCACCAGCTGGACCTTCTTCGGCGCCGTAGGCCAGGCCGCCGAACAGCTGTGGGCATTTTTACCGATCTACCTCGGACCCGTGCTGTTACTGGTGTTGGCACCCTGGGTGCTGCAGAAGATGATTCTGATCAGCAAGCAGGAAAACATCACCTCCATCGCCGACTTTATCGCCGCGCGCTACGGCAAGTCCCAGTCCCTGGCCGTGGTGGTGGCGCTGATCTGCCTGGTCGGCGTGCTTCCGTATATCGCCCTGCAGCTCAAAGGCATCGTGCTGGGCGTGAACCTGTTGATCGGCTCCGGCCCCGACACCACCGGCACCCGCGCCCAGGACACCGCGCTGATCGTGTCGCTGGTGCTGGCGCTGTTCACCATTGTGTTCGGTACGCGCAACCTTGACGCCACGGAACACCACCGCGGCATGGTGCTAGCCATCGCGTTTGAATCCCTGGTCAAGCTGTTCGCGTTTCTCGCCGTCGGCGCGTTTGTGACCTACGGCCTCTACGACGGCTTCGGCGACCTGTTCAGCCAGGCCATGCTCGCGCCTCGGCTGGAGGAGTACTGGAAAGAAACCATCAACTGGCCCTCGATGGTGGTACAGACCGGCGTGGCGATGATGGCGATCATCTGCCTGCCCCGGCAGTTCCATGTGACGGTGGTCGAGAACATCGACCCGCAGGACCTGCGCCTGGCCAAGTGGGTGTTCCCGGCGTACCTGATCCTCGCCGCACTCTTTGTGATCCCCATCGCCCTCGGCGGCAAGATGATGCTGCCGGGCTCGGTGTTGCCGGACTCCTACGTGATCAGCCTGCCCATGGCCGAAGCGCACCCGGCACTGGCGGTGCTGGCGTTTATCGGCGGCGCCTCGGCGGCCACCGGCATGGTGATCGTGGCAAGCATCGCCTTGTCCACCATGGTGTCCAACGACATGCTGCTGCCGTGGCTGCTGCGCCGTTCCAGCGCCGAGCGGCCGTTCGAGGTGTTCCGCCACTGGATGCTGTCGGTACGCCGGGTCAGCATCGTGATCATCCTGCTGCTGGCCTACGTGAGTTACCGCTTGCTCGGTTCCACGGCAAGCCTGGCAACCATCGGCCAGATCGCCTTTGCCGCCGTGACCCAACTGGCGCCGGCGATGCTGGGCGCGCTGTACTGGAAGCAGGCCAACCGACGCGGCGTGTTTGCCGGGCTGGCTGCGGGAACATTCCTGTGGTTCTACACATTGGTCCTACCGGTGACGGCGAAAAGCCTGGGGTGGTCTCTGAGCCTTTTCCCAGGGCTGACGTGGATGCATTCACACCCGCTGGGCTTGTCCGTCACCTCGCTGACCCTGGGCACGGTGTTCTCCCTGGCGGGCAACTTCACGCTGTTCGTATGGGTGTCGATGCTGTCGCGCACACGGGTGTCCGAACACTGGCAGGCCGGGCGCTTCATCGGCCAGGAAATCAGCCAGCGCGCCAGTGCCCGTTCGATGTTGTCGGTGCAAATCAGCGACCTGCTCAGTCTGGCTGCCCGCTTCGTTGGCGAGGAGCGCGCCCAACAGAGCTTTATCCGTTTCGCCTATCGCCAGGGCAAAGGTTTCAACCCCAACCAGAATGCCGATAACGATTGGATCGCCCACACCGAACGCTTGCTGGCGGGTGTGCTCGGTGCGTCCTCGACCCGGGCCGTGGTGAAAGCCGCCATTGAAGGGCGGGAAATGCAGCTGGAGGACGTAGTCCGCATTGCCGACGAAGCGTCGGAAGTACTCCAGTTCAACCGGGCATTGCTGCAAGGCGCCATCGAGAACATCACCCAAGGCATCAGCGTGGTCGACCAGTCACTCAAGCTGGTGGCATGGAACCGCCGTTACCTGGAGCTGTTCAACTACCCCGAAGGCCTGATCAGCGTGGGCCGACCGATTGCCGACATCATTCGCTACAACGCCGAACGTGGCCTGTGCGGGCCGGGCGAAGCCGAAGTGCATGTGGCGCGGCGCCTGCACTGGATGCGTCAGGGCCGTGCGCATACTTCCGAGCGTCTGTTTCCCAATGGCCGGGTGATCGAGCTGATTGGTAACCCGATGCCGGGCGGCGGTTTTGTCATGAGCTTCACCGACATCACCGCGTTCCGCGAAGCTGAGCAGGCACTCACCGAGGCCAACGAAGGCCTCGAGCAACGGGTGACCGAGCGCACGCACGAGCTATCGCAGCTCAATGTGGCACTCACTGACGCCAAGGGCGTGGCCGAGTCCGCCAGCCAATCCAAGACCCGTTTTCTGGCGGCCGTCAGCCACGACTTGATGCAGCCGCTGAACGCGGCCCGGTTGTTCTCCGCCGCCCTCTCCCACCAGAACGACGGAATGTCCAGCGAAGCCCGGCAACTGGTGCAGCATCTGGACAGCTCGTTGCGCTCGGCCGAAGACTTGATCAGCGACCTGCTGGACATCTCGCGCCTGGAGAACGGCAAGATCAATCCGCAACGCCAGCCCTTTGTGCTCAATGAGCTGTTCGACACCCTGGGTGCAGAGTTCAAGGCGTTGGCCCAGGAGCAAGGCTTGCGCTTCCGCCTGCGTGGCAGCCGCTTGCGGGTGGACAGTGACATCAAGTTGTTGCGTCGGATTCTGCAGAATTTTCTCACCAACGCCTTCCGCTATGCCGACGGCCCAGTGTTACTCGGCGTACGTCGGCGCAAGGGCGAGCTGTGCCTGGAAGTGTGGGACCGCGGCCCAGGCATCCCGCTGGATAAACAGAAGGTGATTTTCGAAGAATTCAAGCGCCTGGACAGCCACCAGACCCGTGCCGAGAAAGGCCTGGGGCTGGGTTTGGCGATTGCCGACGGCCTGTGTCGGGTGCTCGGCCATCGCTTGAGCGTACGTTCCTGGCCGGGCAAAGGCAGCGTGTTCAGCGTGCGCGTGCCGCTGGCGCGCAACCAGGCGAATCTGCAGGTCAAGGCAGCACAGGAAAACGGCCTGCCCTTGAGCGGCGCACAGGTGCTGTGCGTGGATAACGAAGAAAGTATCCTCATCGGCATGCGCAGCCTGCTCACCCGCTGGGGCTGCGAGGTCTGGACTGCCACCGACCAGGCGCAATGCGCGGCGCTGCTGGCCGAGGGTATGCGCCCACAATTGGCGCTGGTGGATTACCACCTGGACCACGGTGAAACCGGTACTGAATTGATGGGTTGGCTGCGTGCGCAACTGGCGGAGCCGATTCCGGGCGTGGTGATCAGCGCCGACGGCCGCCCGGAAATGGTCGCTGAAGTGCACGCCGCAGGTTTGGATTACCTCGCCAAGCCCGTAAAACCCGCGGCGTTGCGTGCGTTGTTGAGTCGGCATTTACCCCTATAGGCCGATCCGACTCGGTCAAATGTGGGAGCTGGCTTGCCTGCGATAGCGGTCGTGACGGGGCTCTTATACACATCTCCGAGCCCACGAGACTGGCTAATCAATCTGGGGGGGGGGGGTTTTGT
>NZ_JBWKRS010000016.1:18128-36909 GCF_059419385.1 Pseudomonas sp. GW821-FHT05H12
ACCCCCCCCCCCCCCCCCCCCCCCCCCCCCCCCCCCCCCCCCCCCCCCCCCCCCCCCCCGCCCCCACATCGACCGCATTGTTTATTCGGGGAGATGGGCGACGCCGTCGGCGTCGGTCATGGCACGTTCCAGCAGATCAGCGGGCAGACTTTTGCTGGCACGGGCGCCCAGTAAGCGCAGTTGCTCGGTGCGACTGACCAGGTTTCCGCGCCCATCTGTCAGCTTGTTTCGCGCAGCGCTGTAGGCCTTGTCCAACTGCTGCAGGCGATTGCCCACCTCATCCAGGTCCTGGATAAACAGCACGAACTTGTCATACAGCCAGCCGGCACGCTCGGCGATTTCACGGGCGTTCTGGCTCTGCCGTTCCTGCTTCCACAGGCTGTCGATCACCCGCAGCGTGGCGAGCAAGGTGGTGGGGCTGACGATCACGATATGGCGGTCGAAGGCTTCCTGGAACAGATTGGGCTCGGCTTGCAACGCGGCGGAGAACGCAGCCTCGATAGGCACGAACAGCAACACGAAATCCAGGCTGTGCAGGCCTTCCAGGCGTTTGTAATCCTTGCCGGCCAGGCCTTTGACGTGATTGCGCAGGGATAAGACGTGCTGCTTGAGCGCTGCCTGGCCAATCACCTCATCATCAGCGCCCACATACTGTTGATAGGCCGTGAGGCTGACCTTGGAGTCGACCACCACCTGCTTGTCGCCCGGCAGCATGATCAGCACATCCGGCTGGAAACGCTCGCCGTCCGGGCCCTTGAGGCTGACCTGGGTCTGGTACTCGCGGCCCTTCTCCAGGCCGGCGTGCTCCAGCACGCGCTCAAGGATCAGCTCGCCCCAGTTGCCCTGGGTTTTCTGGCCCTTGAGGGCACGGGTCAGGTTGGTGGCTTCGTCCGACAGGCGCAGGTTCAGTTGTTGTAGGCGTTCAAGTTCCTTGGCCAGGGAAAAGCGCTCGCGGGCTTCGTTCTGATAGCTCTCTTCGACGCGCTTTTCAAAGGATTGAATGCGCTCCTTCAGAGGGTCCAACAGCTGCCCTAGGCGTTCCTGGCTGGTTTCGGCGAAACGCTGCTCACGCTCATCGAAGATCTTGCCGGCCAGTTCAGCGAACTGCGCGCGCAGCTCGTCCCGTGAACCTTGCAGGTCGGTGAGGCGTTGTTGATGGCTTTCCTGCTGCTCGCGCAGTTCGGCGCTCAGGGCCGCTGCCAGCGCGTCGAGACGGCGCAGTTCGGTGTCCTTGGCGCTGCGGTCGAGGTTCCAGGCGTGGGCCGCGTCGCGGGCGTTATCGCGGTCGATCTGCAACAGCTCGACCTCGCGGCGCACAGCGGCCAGATCAGCCTGCTTGGCGGCATTGGCCTGGCTCAGGTCGCTGATCTCGTCACGGCTGGCATCCAACTGGGCCGCCAGCCCTTCCTGGGCCATTTGCGCCATGGCCAGGCGCTCTTCGAGCAACTCCCAACCGCTCATGCGTGCGCTCAGGCGTTGCTGGAGCTGCCAGCACAGAGCCAACAACGGCACCGCTGCGCCAGCAAGACCCAAGGCAATACTGGTCCAGTCAAAAGCCATAGCCATTTCTGCCATTACCGAAAAAGTGCAAGGTTAACCAAGCGCGGGGCGCGAGGACAGCTCAGTCTTCGACCTGGCCCAGCTCGCGTTGGGCGCGGCGATCACCGGCGCGGGCGGCCAGGCGCAGCAGGTCGTGGCCGATGCGGCGGTCGCGGGCGTTGCCGCACTCACGGCACATCAATTGGCCCAGGCGGCTTTGGGCTGCCACCACGCCTTCACGGGCCGGCTGCTTGAGCAAGCGCCCAGCGAAGTGTTTGACGTTGGTGTTATGGCCCAGGCGCGGGCTGTCGAGCAACCACAAGGCAACTTTCAAGGAGAAACGCTTGGGGGCGGTAACAGTTTGAGGAGTGTCGGTAACAGAAGGTGATACTGAGCGAAACTTCATAAAGCACTGTGGGACAGAACGGAAGGCGCGCCACTCTACTCTTTTTTTCGCACAGGTAAAGCTGAAAAAACCCTGCACGCCCGTTCTAGAGCAAGCGCTCGGGAAAATCCACAGAAGCTGTGGATAACTCAGTGGACAACCCCCCTTTAACTCTCGCAAAGGCCCATGGAATGGGGGCCGCAGTCAAACTGACGATTTTTTCACCAATAAAAAAAAGCGAGATTTTTCATTGACTTAAATTTCCATTGCAGGCAATTGGCGGCACTTCATCGCACTTGACAGCTTGGTTACACACGCCGCAACTAATGTGCACAAGTACCCACCTGATGGTTATATCATCGGCGTTTTTTGATCCGACACGGTGGAAAAATGTTACCGGCGGACCAAACCGAGGTGCTTTTCAAATTCGCGCCGGCTCGCCACACTGCTTCACCCACCACACAACCCTGTGCGACTCAATGAAAGGAATTCTGCTATTCGCCCTGCTGCTGCTGGCGGTCTGTGTGATCTCGCTGGGCATCAATGCCGTGCTGCCTTCCCCGGACGGCGCATTGTTCGCCATCGCCATCCTGCTGTCGGCCGCCTTTACTGCCGTGAGCCTGTGCATCGAGCTGGGCGAAGGCAGGATCAACGACATGCGCGATGTGATGAAGGTGGTCGAAACCGGCCAATCCCTGCGCCTGACCCTGGCCGCCTACGGGCTGGGCTGCTCGCTGGCCGCGGCAATCACGGTACTGGTCTATCGCGGGCTGCTGGGTGCCTGAATGAATTATTTTGACTAGCACACTTCCTTTCCTTGTTTCAATCCGTTACCATCCGCCGCGTTAGTACCAAGCTGAAAGTCAATTCTGGTCGAACACGTCCCCTGAACAACACGGGATCGACCACCTCGATGGTTTCCAGGTATGCCTTGCGACGACACAGCCTTTGAACAAGCAAAGGGTGTCGCGAAGTCTCAATACTCTGACCGAACCAACCTGCAAATTGATCAGGATCTTCACCCCGGGCCCAGAACCTTTGCCCCTGTTGTGTTGCCTGCCCTCCTAAGTACCTACCTGCCAGCCCAAGCGCGCCTAACTTATCAGCGCTTCAAACTGGCTGCTTTGTTCCAGTCGGGTTCTTCGTTTGATCAATGGTGATCAACGTTACTGGAACGTTTTAACGTTGCACGGTTCTTAATCCGTGTCATTTGTAGGAACACCCATAACATGAACGCTCAAATCCACACTCAGGATGCCATTCGCACCCTCACCAACGCTTTTGCACCAATGAACTGCCTGATCATGGCCGCTCGCAAAGGCTGCTTCAGCTTCACCCTGGTCAACGAACACGGCATCGCTCGTCACAGCGAACGCCTGTACCCCGATCAATACTCCAGCGCAGAACCGCTGCAGGCCGTGATCGAGCGTACCCGTCAGGCTCTGACTGCCTGACCAACCAAGGTCGCTGAAACCCAAAAACCCTGCCTGAAAAGCAGGGTTTTTTTATTGCCTGAAATTCAAGGTTTGAGTTTTTGCACTAAGGCCGAATAGATATAAACGTTATAACTAAATGAGGAAGATGTTTTAAAAACAGTCCTTTACATCGCAAATATGACACTACACTTCAACTCAAGCGGCATGATCCGCTTGCGACGGGCCTGAGATCCGATCCACTGCTGCCAAGCCCCCTCTCTCAGGCCTCGTCGACCACTTTCACGGATTGAGGCTTGTATGGGTATCGCTGCCAGCGAATTGTGTCGTTATGTGATCAGGCCCACGCTGAAGTACCTGGGCCGGGATGACCAAGCGGCCGAATCCTTGCTGCTGGGCATTGCTGCCAGCCAATCGGAACTGGGCTCGGCCCTGCACGACCGGCGTGGCCATGGCCTGTACAGCATCACTGAACCTCGTCACCGCGCACTCTGGGACGACTACCTGGCCCTGGACCCCGAACGCGCCAGCCTGGTGCGGGGGCTGGCCAGCCAGCATGCCTTTCTCAGCGCGCCGCAACTTGAGCTCACCGTCAACCTGCGTTACGCCACCGCCATCGCCTGGCTGCTGGTCGAACAGCACACCCGTGCATTGCCTGCGCCTGGAGATGTTCTGGCGATGGCGCGTATCTGGAAAGAAATTTTTCATCCACAAGGAAGGCTGCGCGATTTCACTCAAGCCTGGCAAACCTGTGTTTCACCCATGAATCAGGTCACTTGTTGATCAGGCGTTTTGCAAGATTCGGCTAAAAACGTTGATTTTGGTCGGATTGTCCTACAAAACTGCTCTATCTCCTGCATTACAGCCTATAGCGCGAACTTAAATTTATTGTTACTTTCCGCAGCGGTGATCACCACGGAGTTCTAATAATGAAAAAAGTAATGCTCAAGACCACACTTAGCCTCGCCGTTGCCATGGCATCCTCCCAACTGTTCGCAAGTGGTTTCGCGCTGAACGAACAGAGCGTCAGCGGGATGGGTACGGGTTTCGCAGGTCGCTCTTCTTCTGCCGATGATGCAAGCACTGTTTACGGTAACCCTGCCGGTATGGCTCGCCTGAATGGCCAGCAAATCACGGGCGGTGTTGCGGCCATTGATGCCTCGACTGACATCAGCGACACCGGCGGCAACTCTCGCGGTTCCAACAAAGGTGACATGGTTCCGTTCACCGCGGTGCCATTTGGCTTCTACACCAACAAACTCAATGATCAGTGGGCCATCGGCTTCGGTGTCTACGCACCGTTCGGCCTGGTGACCGACTATGAAAGCGGCTTCCAGGGCCGTGGCTTCGGCAGCAAGAGCGAAGTGAAGGTCATCACCTTCCAGCCGACTGTCAGCTATGCATTCAACGACCGGGTTTCCATCGGCTTTGGTCCGACCATTAACCGGATCTCCGGTGTGCTGGAGTCGGACAAGACCCTCAACCCTGCCGTCAGCGACACCAATGTCAAAATCAAGGGTGACGATACTGCCCTGGGCTTCAACGTCGGCGTGCTGGTTCAAGCAACCGATACCACACGCGTGGGCTTGACCTACCACTCGAAGGTCAACTACAAACTGGACGGCCACACCACCGTCAGCGGTCCGGCGGCGACTCAACCGTTCCTGCGCAACAACCGTTACGACGCTTCGCTGAAAATCGAAACGCCTGAGTCCTACGATCTGTCGGTCACTCAAGACCTGACCGACGCCTGGAAACTGTACGGTGGTGCCACTTGGACACGCTGGAGCCGCCTGAAGGAAATCACCGTCAATAACGAAGGTGTGACCGCTGCTGCAGGCGGTGGCCTGGCACCAAGCCAGCTGACGGCGATCACCGAGAAACAGGACTGGCACGACACCTGGGCCTACGCCGTGGGTACTTCGTACCAGTTGACCAAACAGGTGGTGCTGCGTACGGGTCTGACGTTCGACCAGTCGCCTACCAACAACACTGATCGTTCGCCGCGCATTCCTACCGGTGACCGTACAATCTTCAGCGTGGGCCTGGGCTACAAAGTCATGGATAACATGACCATCGACCTTGCTTACTCCTACCTGAAGGAAGAAGACGTCAAGGTCAATCAGACTGCTGCCGCTCCGTCGACGGCCAGCTACCGCGCCAAATACGAAAACAGTGCCAACGGTTTCGGCCTGGGCATGACCTACACCTTCTGATTCAGACCGGTGTAAAAAAGCCCCGCTTTCCTGCAAAGGAAGCGGGGCTTTTTAGTGGTCGATGATCAGGGCTTTGAAGCCAGTGCCTGCTCAACCGCCTTGATCAGCTCCGGGCTGTCCGGCTTGGTCAGGCTGGAGAAATTGGCAATCACCTTGCCCTGGCGATCCACCACGTACTTGTAGAAATTCCACTTCGGCGCACTGGTCTGCTGCGCCAGCACCTTGAACAGGTGCACCGCATCCGGCCCCTTGACCTTCTGCGGCTCGGTCATGGTGAAGGTCACGCCGTAGTTCACATAACAGACCTTGGCCGTCTCTTCGCCGGTCTTGGCTTCCTGCTTGAAGTCATCGGACGGCACACCAATCACTTCCAATCCCTGACTCTTGTAACGTTGGTACAGGGCTTCAAGACCTTTGAACTGCGGCGCAAAACCACAGAAGCTGGCGGTATTGACGATCACCAACGGCTTGCCGGCGAAGTGCTGGCACAGGTCGATGGATTCCTTGGCGCGCAACTTGGGCAGTTGGCCTTCCAGCAACGGCGGGCAATCAGCGGCCATGGCCACGCCGCCAAACGCAGCCATCAGGACGGGTACAGCGAGCCAACGCTTCAGCATGTGGGGTGTCCTTGCAAGAGTTCAGGCACTGAACTTAACAGATCGACATACCCAGTTGCATCAACGCCAACCCACCGTGCTGCCAGCCCCACCACGCGAGGAGCAGCAACAGCATGGCCGCCACCGGCAGCAGGAACCGCAATGCTACATTCATGCCGCCTCCAGTTGGGTTTGCAAGCGCGCCACCGGACGCTCACGCACCGGCCAGTTCAACGCAGCAGCGAGCAGGCTCAGCAGGATCGCCACCTGCCAGATCAGATCGTAGTTGCCGGTTCGATCATAGACCACCCCGCCCAACCAGCCGCCGAGGAACGAACCCAACTGGTGGAACAGGAACACGATCCCCCCGAGCATCGAGAGGTTTCGTACACCAAACAACGTCGCAACCGTACCGTTGGTCAGCGGCACGGTGGACAGCCACAGGAAGCCCATGGCCATGCCGAACAGGTAGGCCGTGACTTCGGTCACCGGGGCCCACAGGAACAACACGATCACCACCGCGCGCAGCAGGTACAACCCGGTCAGCAAGCGCGGCTTGGACATGCGCCCGCCCAGCCAGCCGGCGGTGTAGGTGCCGAACACGTTGAACAGGCCGATCAATGCCAACACCGTGGTGCCGACAGTCGCGGGCAGGTGTTGGTCAACCAGGTACGCTGGCAGGTGCACGCCGATAAACACCACCTGGAAACCACACACGAAAAAGCCGAAGGCCAGCAGCCAGAACCCGGAATGGGAGCAGGCCTCCTTCAAGGCTTCGCGCATCGTCTGCTGACCGACCACCACCGGCAGCGGCCGGTCCTTGAGCATGGCCACCAACGGCAGGATCAGCGCGACCATCATGCCTAGCGCCAACAGCGCCGCCGACCAGCCCAGCCAGCCGATCAAACCGAGGGTGCCCGGCACCATGGCGAACTGGCCGAAAGAACCGGCCGCGCTGGCAATACCCATGGCCATGCTGCGTTTTTCAGGAGGCACGGCGCGCCCCACCACGCCCAGAATGACCGAGAACGATGTGCCGGAAAGGCCGATACCGATCAACAAGCCGGCACTCAGGGACAACGACCACGCCGAGTCGGACATGCCCATCAACACCAGGCCTGCGGCGTACAGCACGCCCCCGACAAACACCGCCTTGGTCGCGCCAAAGCGGTCGGCCAGGGCACCGGTAAACGGCTGCGCCAGGCCCCAGATCAGGTTCTGCAAGGCGATAGCGAAAGCAAAGGTTTCGCGACCCCAGCCAAATTCGCTGCTCATGGGTGCCAGGAACAGGCCGAAGCCGTGCCGCACGCCCAAGGACAACGCCAGGATCAGCGCACTCCCCAAAAGAACCCAGCCACTGGTGCGCCACATCGAGGTCATTTCTTATTCTCCGCCGCGGGTATATACCCGCTTGTGTTCGAACAAACTCGCCTTCAAGCGAGTTCGTCCAGCAAGGCCAACAGGGTTTCGCGCTTTTCCGCGCCCAGTTGATCGATCAATTTCTGCTGTGCCGCTTCCCACGCCGGCAACGCCGCCGCCAGCCGTTCGATGCCAGCGTCCGTCAACAACACCAGACGGTTGCGCAAGTCATCACCTTCAACCATCTGCACCAAGCCCTCACCTTCCAGCACCCGCAGGTTTCGCCCCAGGGTGCTGCGGTCCAGGCCCATGGCTTCGGCCAGGCTGGAAATACTCGGCTGGTCGAGGCGTTGCAAGTTGCACAGCAAAGAATACTGGGCAACGTTGATCCCGAAGCCGTCGAGAGCGCCGTCGTAATACCTGCTGACGCCACGGGCGGCGCGACGCAGGTTTGTGCATAAACATTGGGAGGCAAGCATGGAGCGTGTATATACCCGGGATTAAGGAAATGCAAGAAAGTGTTACAGGGCCAAGCCGACCAACACTGCCACTTCCAGTAGCTCCAGCAGCGCGCCGGCTGTGTCTCCGGTGGTGCCACCGAGGCGATTGACCATCAATTGGCGCAGCCCCATGAAGCATAGGGCAGCGAGCAGCACGGCAATCCCGCCGCTGAAACCACCGATCAGGATGCACCCCAAGCCGCTGAGGATCAGCACCTGTTGACCGACAAGCCTGGGTAAATGATCCGACAGCGCCTGGCCCAATCCACCGACCCGCACGTAGCGCGTGGTGAGGAACAACGCCAACAGCGATGCGCGCCCGATCAGCGGAGCCAGGATCAGCGCCGCGCCGTTGTGTTGCTCGATCAACGCCACCAGCGCGGTGAACTTGAGCAACAACACCAGCCCCAGTGTGACCACGGCGATCGGCCCGCTGCGCGGGTCCTTCATGATCGTGAGCGTACGCTCGCGGTCACCGAAGCCGCCGAGCCAGGCGTCGGCGCTGTCGGCCAAACCGTCCAGGTGCAAACCACCGCTGAGCAGCACCCAGGCGGTCAGCAACAACGCGGCGTGCAACAACAGTGGCGCGCCCATCAGCGCCGTATTCACCCCCCACAGCAACACACCGAACAGCAAGCCGACCACCGGATAAAACAGCAGTGAACGCCCCATTTCCCGAGGCTGCGGCATGCCCGGCAGACGAATCGGCAGGCTGCTGAGAAATTGCAAGGCGATCCAGAACGGCAGCATGTCTACTCCACTTCCTTGAGTTGACCGCCTGCCGTGACCTGCAGGCGGAACAACCCACCATGACCGACTTCAACATTCAGCAACTGTTCACGAGGCAAACCCCGCGCCTGCGCCAGGAGTAAACGCATCACCCCGCCGTGGCTGATCAACAGCACACGCTGCCCGGCATACGCCTGATGCAAGCGTACGACAGCGCCCAGAACCCGGTGGGAAAAGTCACGCACCGGCTCCCCATCAGGCGGCGTGAAGCCATAAGGATCGGCCCAGAACAGCCCGAGCCCTTCAGCATCGGTTTCCATCAACGTCGCAGCACTCTGCCCTTCCCAGGCGCCGAAGTGCAGCTCTTGCAGGTCCTTCTCCAGACTCACCGGCAGGTTCAGGCGTTCGCCCAATTCCTCGGCAAAACGCGCACAGCGTTGCAGCGGCGAGCTGACCAAACGGTCCCAGGGCCCTTGCTGCAACACGGCGGCACGCATCTGCGCCCAGCCATTGGCCGTCAGTGCGTCGTCAAGGCTGCCGCGCAGGCCGCCACCCAGTTCGGTTTCGCCGTGACGCAGCAGGTCCAGGTGCAAGGTCATGCCGGGCGGTCAGCCACGGCGGCTTCGGCGAAGGTCGCCATCTGCCCGTGCAACGCACACGCCAGGCGCAACAACGGCACCGCCAGCGCCGCACCGCTGCCCTCGCCCAGACGCAGGCCTAGTTCCAGCAGCGGCTGCGCCTCAAGGCTTTGCAGCACATGACGATGGCCCGGTTCGGCCCCACGATGGCCAAACACCAGCCACTCGCGACATGCCGGGTTCAGGCGAGTAGCGACCAACGCCGCCACGCTGCAGATAAACCCGTCCACCAGCACCACGATGCCTTCCTGGGCACAGGCCAGGTAAGCGCCGACCAACGCGGCGATTTCAAAACCACCCAGGTTGAAGAGGGTCTGCAACGCATCGCCGCGCTGCCCCGCATGAAGGGCCAATGCACGCTCGATCACCGCCACCTTGTGGCTCACGCCCTGGGCGTTCAAGCCGGTGCCCGGGCCTGTCAGGTCGCTGACCTGGCAGGCCAGCAATGCACACGCCAGCGCGCTTGCCGCCGTGGTATTGCCGATCCCCATCTCACCGCCAATAAACAGCTGGGCGCCGCTTTCCAGCGCACGGCGTGCGCTGTCGCGGCCGGCTTGCAGGGCGAGCCGTCCTTGAGCCTCGGTCATCGCCGGGCCGTTGACGAAATTGGCCGTGCCCGCACCGATGTTCAGGTGGCGCACGCCCGGCAGGTTCAGCGCAGGCGTTACCGTGCCCAGGTCGACCACTTCCAACTGCGCATCCAGTTGCCGCGCCAATACGCTGATGGCCGCACCGCCGGTGACAAAGTTGTGCAGCATCTGCCCGGTGACTTCCTGCGGGAAAGCCGACACGCCCTCCGCCACCACCCCGTGGTCACCGGCAAAGATCGCGATCCAAAGCGAGTCCACCGACGGTTTGACCGTGCCCTGCAAGCCGGCCAATTGCACCGCCAAGGCTTCCAGTTGGCCGAGGGAACCGGCCGGTTTGGTCAATTGCTGCTGGCGCGCCAGCGCTTGAGCGTGCGCCGAGGCGTCGATGGTTTTGCAGGGGTTGAGCCACCAGGTGTCAGTCATAACGCAGTACCTTTCAAAGTCAGGGGCAGGCCGGCGACCGTCAGGACAACGCGCTGACACCGCTCGGCCAAGGCTTGATGCAGCCAACCGGCTTCATCCACATAGCGGCGAGTCAATTCGCCCAGCGGCACGACACCCAGACCGGTCTCGTTGCTGACAAAAATGATTTCACCCGGCAACGACGCCAGGGTGTCCAGCAGTTGGTCGCGCTCGATCGCCAGGCGCTCGCCGTCTTCGAGCATCAGCAGGTTGGTCAGCCACAGGGTCAGGCAGTCCACCAGCAGGCATTGCCCAGCGGCTGCGTTTTCCCGCAGGACGCGCGCCAGTTCAAGCGGTTCTTCGACCAGGCTCCAGTGGTCGGGGCGACGCTGGCGATGCAGCGCGACACGCGCATTCATCTCACCATCCAGCGGCTGGCTGGTGGCGATGTAGGTGACCGGCAGGCCACTGTCGCTGGCGAGTTTTTCGGCCAGGCGGCTTTTGCCGGAGCGGGCACCACCCAAAATCAGTTGATGCATGCTGCAACCCTGTAGGAGCCGGCTTGCCGGCGATGATCGTCAACGTTAATACACGAGGAGGTTCGCAGTCGCATGGTCAGATTCCACATAGCGTGCGCAGCAACTCGGTATCCAGATGGTTTTCCACCAGGTCCGCCAGGCGCTCGATATCACGTTCGCGCAGCGCGTGGTAATCCACCTCCTGCACATCCACCAGCCCGGCCCAGCGCAGCAAGGCGCTGCACGCCGCCGGGGTTTCAAACAGCCCGTGCAGGTAGGTGCCGAGGATTTGCCCGTCCGCGCTCCTGGCGCCGTCGCTGCGGCCATCGTCCAGTTGCACGGCGGCGTGCAACAGGGCATCGCCCGTCGTAACGCCGGCGTGAATCTCATAGCCGCTGACCTCGGCGTCTTCAAGCAGCAAACGGCCACGAACGTTGCGCAGCTGTTTTTCTTCTTCGAGGGTCGTACTGAACGCCAACAGACCCAGCCCTTCGCTGGAACCGGCAGGCCCTTCCAGGCCCAGCGGGTCATGCACCTGCTCACCGAGCATCTGCAAGCCGCCGCAGATGCCGAGCACCTTGCCGCCGTAGCGCAGATGCCGCGCCAGGGCGCTGTCCCAGCCATTGGCACGCAGGTACGCCAAGTCGGCGCGCACGCTTTTGGAGCCCGGCAAAATAATCAGGTCGGCAGCGGGAATAGGCTGGCCCGGGCCGACGAACTGCAAGTCCACTTGGGGATGCAGGCGCAGCGGGTCGAAATCCGTGTGGTTGCTGATACGCGGCAGCACCGGCACCACTACCTTGAGCACCTGCGCAGCCTTGTCGATCTGGCGCCGGTCGATACCGTCCTCGGCTTCCAGGTGCAAATCCATCACATAGGGCAAAACGCCCACCACCGGTTTGCCGGTGCGCGCCTCCAGCCAATCCAGGCCCGGCTGCAACAAGGCAATATCGCCACGAAAACGGTTGATGATGAAGCCCTTTACCCGCGCTTGCTCGGTGGGCGACAGCAACTCCAGCGTGCCGACCAAGTGGGCAAACACGCCGCCGCGATTGATGTCGGCGATGAGCAGCACCGGGCAGTCCACGGCTTCGGCGAAGCCCATGTTGGCGATGTCATTGGCGCGCAGGTTGATCTCTGCCGGGGAGCCGGCGCCTTCCACCATCACCACCGGGTAGGCTTGGCTCAACCGCGCGTGCGAGGCCAGCACCGCCTGCATCGCGATGGCTTTGTAGTCGTGATAGGCGACCGCGTTCATACTGGTGACCGCGCGGCCGTGAATGATCACCTGGGAGCCGGTGTCGCTGTTGGGCTTGAGCAACACCGGGTTCATGTCGGTGTGGGGTGCCAGGTTGGCGGCCTGAGCCTGCACGGCCTGGGCGCGACCGATCTCGCCGCCCTCGGCGGTCACGGCGCTGTTGAGCGCCATGTTCTGCGGTTTGAACGGTGCGACCGCCACCCCTTGGCGGACCAACCAGCGGCACAAGGCGGTCACCAGGGTGCTTTTACCGGCATCGGACGTGGTGCCCTGCACCATCAATGTACTCATGAAGCTTCCTTGTAGGCGGCCAGGGCCTCATCGAGGCGCAACCAGTCGGCCTCGGTGTCGGGCAAGCCGAAGCGCAGGCTGCTGTCATGGACAAACAGCCGCAGCAGAATGCCGCGCTGGGCCATGAATTCGTGCATGCGTTCAGCGTGGGGCGTGATCAACCATTGAAACAACGCGCAGCCGCCCTGGGGCTGAAAACCGTGGCGCTCGAGCAAGGCAAACAGACGTCGGCCCGCCTCGATGCAACGCGTGCGTTGCCGGGCCTGGCCGGCAGTGTCGCGCAGGCACACCTGACCCAACACGCGCGTTGGCCCGCTGACTGCCCAGGGGCCGACCTGTTCGGCCAGCAACTTGAGCAGCTTGCGCTCGGCCAGCACAAAGCCCAGCCGCACCCCGGCCAGGCCGAAGAATTTGCCAAACGAGCGCAACACGATCAGGCCAACCTGGTGGGCCTGGCCCGCCAGGCTCAATTGAGGGGTGACGTCCATGAAGGCTTCATCCACCACTAGCCAACCGCCGCGCTGGGCCAATCGCGAATGCCAGTCCAGCAGGCGTTGCGGCGACAGGCTCAGGCCGGTGGGGTTGTTGGGGTTGACCACCACCAGCACGTCGAGGCCGTCGAGGAAGAAGTCGACTTCCTGCTCCTGCACCTCGCGCACCACATAGCCGGCGCGACGCCAGGCTTCGGCGTGTTCGGCATAGCACGGCGACAACACGCCGACTTTGCCGGCACGGCGCAGGCGTGGCAGCAACTGGATGGCCGCCTGGGAACCGGGCACCGGCAACAGGTGCGCAGCGCCGTAGTATTCGCTGGCGGCTTGCTCCAGGCCGTCATCGGTTTCGGGCAAGCGTGCCCAGGCGCGCAACGGGATCTCCGGGATCGGCCACGGCCAGGGCGCGAGGCCGCTGGACAGGTCGAGCCAGTCGGCTTCGGCAATCCCGTACTGAATCGCTGCCTTGCGCAGCCGGCCACCGTGTTCAAGCATAGAATTGCGCCCCCGCGCACAGGATCAGCAGCCACAACCATACGCCGCGCTGCACCAGTTGCCAGCCCCGGTCGATGGAATCGGCATCCGCCGCCGGGCCTTCGCCCAATTGCGGGCGATGGTGCACTTCGCCGTGATAGATCGCAGCGCCGCCCAACTCCACACCCAGGGCGCCGGCACCCGCCGCCATCACCGGGCCGGCGTTGGGGCTGTCCCAGGTCGGGCCCTGGGTGCGCCAGCATTTGAGGGCCAGGCGGGTCTTGCCGAGTACGGCGTAGGTCAAGGCCACCAGGCGTGCAGGAATGTAGTTGAGCACGTCGTCGATCTTGGCCGCTGCCCAACCGAAACGTTCGAAGCGTTCGTTGCGATAACCCCACATGGCATCGAGGGTGTTGCTCAAGCGGTAGAGCACCACGCCCGGCACACCGGCCACCACAAACCAGAACAGCGCGGCAAACACCGCGTCGCTGCCGTTCTCCAGCACCGATTCGGTAGCGGCGCGGGCGACTTCGGTGCTGTCCAATTCACTGGTCTGGCGGCTTACCAGGTAGCTGACGCGTTTGCGCGCTTCGTCCAGGTCATCGCTGCGCAGGGCCTGCGCCACCGGAATCACATGCTCACCGAGGCTGCGCATGCCGAGGGCGCAGTACAGCGCGAGGATTTCCAGTACCCAACCGATATACGGCGCCCACGACAGCGCCGTGGCCAGCAGGGTCAACGGCACTACTGCGATAAACCACGCAGTCGCGCCATGGCTGCGCCAACCGCGCCCACCGGTGTTGAAACGCTGCTCGATGCGCCCGGCAAAATTGCCGAACGCCACCAGTGGATGCCGGCGCCTGGGCTCGCCCAGCAGCGCATCCAGCGCCACCGCAGCGACACACAGCAAGGCCACACTCATTGACTCACTCCCCACGCATTCTCATACAACATGTCACTCAGCGGCCGAGGCTCGGTCCAGCCTTCGAGCTGCAACATCGGTGCCGGATAGAACTCGGCCACCGGCCCCAGGCACAGCACCGCCAAAGGTTTTGCGCCAGGCGGCAAGCCCAGCAGATCGGCCAGGGCCTGGGGTTCAAACAGCGAGACCCAGCCCATGCCCAAGCCTTCGGCGCGGGCGGCGAGCCACAGGTTCTGGATGGCACAGGACAGCGAGGCCATGTCCATTTCCGGCAAAGTGCGACGGCCGAAGATGTGGCGCTCGCGGTCATCCATCAACGCCGCGACCAGCACTTCGGCGCAGTCGTGAATGCCTTCGACCTTGAGTTTCATGAACTCATCAGAGCGTTCGCCCAACGCCTCGGCGGTGCGTACGCGCTCTTCTTCCACCAGTTGTTGAATCTGCCCACGCAGTTGGCGGTCGCTGATACGGATAAAGCGCCAGGGTTGCATCAGGCCGACGCTGGGGGCCTGATGGGCAGCCTGGAGCAAACGGTGCAGCAATTCAGGGGCGACGGTGCCACCGCTGAAATGGCGCATGTCGCGGCGTTCGGCGATGGCGCGGTAGATGGCATCGCGGTCGGCTTCGGGGAAGGCGTTGTCAGTCATGGCCTCTTCGCGGGCAAGCCCGCTCCCACATTGGATGGGGTTTCAACTCGGTACATTGTGGGAGCTGGCTTGCCTGCGATGGCGGCTTCCTGGTCTGGCGCAAACAAGGCGGCCACTGCCACGGGATTGGATGGAAAATAGAAATGTACGTAGGACGCGGTCATACGCCCCTGTCTGAAAACCGCCTCGGCACCACGCCCACCATTGGGGCTCAGGCCACGGGCAATCGGCTGCCACTCGGTGGTCGTGAGGGAGTGGTGATAGGTATGGCCGCGCAGCGTGCCTTCGGGCAGCTCGACATTCTGCAGGGCCAGGGCCGCGAGTTTCTTTTGCATCACGGCGTCGCCTTGCAGCAGGCCCACCAGTTCGGCGCGGGTACCCTCGACATCGGTCAGCGAGTCGAGCAGGTACAGCATGCCGCCGCACTCGGCGAGCAAGGGTTTGCCGGCAGCATGATGAGCGCGGATGGCGTCGAGCATCGGGGTGTTTTGCGACAGCGCCTGGTGGTGCAATTCCGGGTAGCCGCCCGGCAGGTAGAGGCTGTCGGCGTCTGGCAATTGGTGGTCATGGATCGGCGAGAAGAAGTGCAACTCGGCCCCCATCGCGCGTAGCAGGTCGAGACTGGCGCCGTAGGTAAAGGCGAAGGCTTCGTCGCGGGCCACAGCAATACGCACGCCTTCGAGCAGCGGCTCGGCCACGATCACTTCGGGTGCGGCAAAGGTTACCGGAGGTGGCAGTGCAACCTCACAACTGCTGCCCAAGGCCTGGGCGGCGGCGTCCAGGCGTACATCGAGGTCATTCAATTCGCTGGCTTGCACCAGCCCCAGGTGTCGGCTGGGCAGTTCGATGCCAGTTTCACGGGACAATGCGCCATACCAGCGCAGGCCTTCAGTCAGGCTGCCTTCCAGCAGTTGCGCGTGGCGCAAGGTGCCGACGCGGTTGGCCAGCACGCCGGCAAACGGCAGGTCCGGCTGATAACGCGCCAGGCCCAGGGCCAGGGCGCCGAAGGTCTGGGCCATGGCGGTGCCGTCGATCACGCCCAGTACCGGCACGCCGAAGTGCCGCGCCAGGTCGGCGCTGGAGGGGGTGCCGTCGAAAAGGCCCATCACGCCTTCGATGAGGATCAGGTCGGCTTCACCGGCCGCTTCCCACAACAGGCGGCGACTTTCCTGCTCGCCCACCATCCACATGTCCAGCTGATAAACCGGCGCACCACTGGCGCGCTCATGGATCATCGGGTCGAGGAAGTCCGGACCGCATTTGAACACACGCACCTTGCGCCCCAGGTTGCGGTGCAACCGGGCCAGCGCAGCGGTGACGGTGGTTTTGCCCTGGCCGGACGCCGGTGCGGCGATCAAGACGGCCGGGCAATGACGGGGCTGATTCAAAGTTCGACGCCCTTCTGTGCCTTGATACCGGCCTGGAACGCGTGCTTGAGCATGCCCATTTCGGTGACGGTGTCGCCCATTTCGATCAATTCGGGTTTGGCGCCACGGCCGGTGACGACCACGTGTTGCATCGGCGGGCGGGCTTGCAGGTCGCTGAGCACCTGGTCCAGGTCGAGGTAGCCGTGCTTGAGGGCGATATTCAGCTCATCCAGCAGCACCAGGCCGATGGCCGGGTCTTGCAGCAGTTCGCGGGACACCGCCCAAGCGGCTTCGGCGGCGGCGATGTCGCGCTGGCGGTCCTGGGTTTCCCAGGTGAAGCCTTCGCCCATGACGTGGAAACGCACTTGCTCGGGGAAGCGGCGGAAGAACAACTCTTCACCGGTGCTGTTACGCCCTTTGATGAACTGCACCACGCCGCACTGCATGCCGTGGCCCATGGCCCGGGCCAGCATGCCGAATGCGGAACTGCTCTTGCCTTTGCCGTTGCCGGTCAATACCAGCAGCAAACCACATTCATTGGGGGAGTTGGCGATGCGCTCGTCGATCACGGCTTTTTTGCGCAGCATGCGCGCCAGGTGGCGTTCGTCGCGGTCGGGGGAATCGGTCATGGCAGCTCTCCGTTGGGGCTGGACAAAAACGGCGGGCAGGAAAAAGACAATACAGATAGCCAAGCATCGCCCACCGTGATGCTGTTGGATGCTCCGGGCCGGTCTCCGGGCTCATGAGTGGCGCCCTGCCCTGATGAAAAGAGCGAGCTGGCCGACGTTGCGCCTTCCCATATCGCGCGCGATACAGTGGCAAAAGGCAGCGTCTTGACTCATTTACCGTTGCGGGGGCAGCGCCGGAATCGCGGCAGCACTGTGTACAAGTGCGCTCACTCACCGGCTTCCCTGTTTCACCCTGTCGACGCATGCGCCACAGAGCACCTGGAACAAGCCGCGAAGGTTAGTGGGTTGGGGGTGGAGCGTCAATTAAAGCTGGCCTCGCACTTGAACCATCGGACCGCCGCACTCCTCTACCCTTATAGGTATCAAGGAGAACACCATGCATAAAACCAGACTCGCCTTGCTGATCATGCTCGCAGGCACCCTCGCCGCCTGCGGTGAAAGCTCAACGTTGCAGGTGTCCGATGGCACCGGCCCTTCGCCCAAGTTGCCCGAACCGAACAAGACACTGATCCCGACCGTCAACATCGCCCCGGCGATCGGCTGGCCTGAGGGTGCAAAACCCACGGCGGCCGCTGGCACCCAGGTGGCCGCGTTCGCCGAAGGGCTGGACCACCCGCGCTGGCTGTATGTGCTGCCCAACGGCGATGTGCTGGCGGCCGAAACCAATGCACCGCCCAAACCGGATGACGCCAAAGGGATTCGCGGCTGGGTCATGGAGAAGGTCATGGGCCGCGCCGGCGCCGGTGTGCCGAGCCCGAACCGCATCACATTGCTGCGCGATGCCGACCACGACGGCGTTGCCGAGACGCGCACGGTGTTCCTGGAGAACCTGAACTCACCGTTCGGCATGACCCTGGTCGGCAACGATTTGTACGTGGCGGACTCGGACAAACTGCTGCGTTTCCCCTACCAGCCGGGCGAAACCACGATCAAGGAAGCCGGCACCAAAGTGGTCGACCTGCCAGGCGGCAGCATCAACCACCACTGGACCAAGAACGTAGTAGCGAGCAAAGACGGCAGCAAGCTGTATGTGAGCGTTGGCTCCAATAGCAACGTTGGCGAAAACGGCCTGGAAGCGGAAGAAGGTCGGGCGACGATCTGGGAAGTGGATCGCGCCTCGGGTCAGCACCGCATCTTCGCCTCCGGCCTGCGCAACCCGAATGGCATGGCGTGGGAGCCGCAGACGGGCAAGCTGTGGACGGCGGTGAATGAGCGCGACGAAATCGGCAGTGATCTGGTGCCGGACTACATCACGTCGGTCAAGGATGGCGCTTTCTACGGCTGGCCTTTCAGTTATTACGGGCAGCACGTGGATGTGCGCGTTTCGCCGCAGAACCTGGACCTGGTGGCCAAGGCCATTGCGCCGGACTACGCCGTGGGCCCGCATACGGCGTCATTGGGGCTGACGTTTGCCGAGGGTAATAAACTACCGGCGCAGTTCAGCAACGGGGTGTTTATCGGCCAGCATGGGTCGTGGAACCGCAAGCCACACAGTGGCTACAAGGTGATCTTTGTGCCGTTCGAGGGTGGCCAGCCCAAAGGGCAACCGGTAGACGTGCTGACCGGGTTTCTCGATAAAGACGAGAAGGCCATGGGTCGGCCGGTGGGTGTGGTAATTGATCAGCAGGGGGACTTGCTGGTGGCCGATGATGTGGGGAACAAGGTGTGGCGGGTGTCGGCCGCAAAATGAACTGTAGGAGCCGGCTTGCCGGCGATGGCGCCCTCAAGGGCCTCATC
>NZ_JBWKRS010000016.1:36919-95511 GCF_059419385.1 Pseudomonas sp. GW821-FHT05H12
CCCCCCCCCCCCCCCCCCCCCCCCCCCCCCCCCCCCCCCCCCCCCCCCCCCCCCCCCCCCGGCTCCTACAGGATGTTTGTCAGGGGTTGCGAGCCAGGTTTGCTGGCAACACGCGCTTGGCACTCAGGTAGGCATTCTGCCAATACGCCTTGGACAAGGTGTCCAGTTTTACCGTACCGCCGGTTTGCGGCGCGTGCACGAAACGCCCTTCCCCTACATAGATCCCGGCATGGCTGACCTGTGAACCGCCACCGGTGGCGAAGAACAGCAAGTCGCCGGTCTGCAGGTTTTCTTCGCTGACGTCCTGGGCACGCATCACGATCAGCTCGCGGGTGGTGCGCGGCAACGAGATACCTGCCGCATCACGGTAGACAAAGCCGATCAAGCCACTGCAATCGAAACCGGAGTCCGGTGTGTTGCCGCCCCAGCGGTAAGGCGTGCCAACCAGGCCCAGCGCACGGAAGAGCACGTCTTCGGCAGCAGGCGAGAAGCTCTGGCTGGAATAGTTGAACACTGGCTTGGGCTTGGCCGCCACGAACGCAGGGGGCGGTGGGCGGCTTGCGCAGGCGCTGAGGAGCGCGACGCAAACGAGAAGAATGAGGCGGGCTGAGGTCGACATGGGCAGAACAATCCTGGTCTGGATGCGGCTTTTCGCTGCCGAACGCTGAAAACCAGAACGCGCAAGCAAAGCTCGCGCGAACGGATTACAACAATATCCAGGGATTCTAGCGCTTACACGTCAAACTTCAAGTATCACTTTAAGTTTACTTGCTAGCGGTAACCGTCGTCGGGGCCATGGCGAGTGCGCGCTTGGCTTCGATGAAGGTTCTGCTCCAGTAGCTGTCACCCAGGTTGTCGACTCGAACACCGCCACTGCGACGGCTGCTGGAGTGGATAAACTGGTTGTCGCCCAGGTAGATACCGGCATGGCTTACGCGACCACGACCCGCCGTACTGAAGAAAAGCAGATCACCCGGCTTGAGGTTGTTGCGCGCGACCAAAGGTGCATCCACGTTGATCATTTCGCGGGTGGAGCGTGGCAAGTTCATGCCCGCCTCTTCGCGAAACAGGTAGCCGATGAAGCCGCTGCAGTCGAAACCGGCTTCAGAGGTACCGCCGAAACGGTAACGGGTACCGATCAGGGACATGCCGCGTTCAAGAATGCTGTCGGCCAGAACTGGAAGCTGATAAGGCTTGTTGCCGGCGAAGTCGGCCAGTTCCTTCTCGGTTGCAACTTCTTCCTCATAAACAGTGGAAGACTGCGATGCAACGAATTTTGCCTGGGACTGCTGTTGGGTTTTCTGCTGCTCTGCCACTTGTTGAGGGTGGGAGGCGCAACCAAACAACAGGGTAACGAGTGCGAGGGGCACGAGGGGTGCGAAGCGATTTAGCATGGGCACGACCGTGGCTGATATGTAAAGAAGTCGAGACTATGCCCGCTATCAGATCGATTTGCAAATTCAATCGTGATCTATGTGACTTCTTGTTTGGACTATGACATCTAAGCCCTTAACACCCTATACGTGCCTTTTGCGTGGCCAAACCGGCCCAAACGCAGGTTTTCTGGCGCCTGTAATTTGCCAGAAACCCCGGAACACAAGGGTTGGCTACCAGCCGAGGGTTTCCTTGAGGAAGGGAATGGTGAGCTTGCGCTGGGCCTGCAAAGAGGCCTGGTCGAGCTGTTCGAGCAAGTCGAACAACGCACTCATGCTTCGGGTGCCGCGCGTGAGGATGAAGTGCCCCACTTCGTCAGTGAGGTGCAGGCCGCGACGGGAAGCGCGCAATTGCAAGGCACGCAATTTGTCTTCGTCGGACAATGGGCGCATCTGGAAGATCAACGCCAGGGTCATGCGCGACTTGAGGTCGGCCAGCTTGATCGGCAACTCGCGTGGCGAGGTGGATGCCGCGATCAACAGGCGCCGCCCACTGTCACGCAGGCGGTTGAACAGGTGAAACAGCGCCTCTTCCCATTCGGCCTTGCCGGCGATCGCTTGCAAATCGTCCAGGCACACCAGCTCGTATTGTTCGAGATGGTCGAAGATACCGATCCCGCGATCCATCAACTCCGCCAGGGGCAGGTATACCGCCGGCTCGCCCATCTGCTCGAAGCGCAGGCACGCGGCCTGCAACAGGTGGGTACGCCCCACGCCGTGCTTGCCCCACAGGTAGATCAGGCTTTCAGTCCACCCGGCGTCGGCTTCGCAAAGCCGCTCGACATAGCCGAGTGCAGCGGCATTGGCGCCTGGGTAGTAGTTGATAAAGGTGGCGTCGTCACGCAGACGCACACCCAAGGGCAGCTGAATCGGTTTCATGCTGACTGAACGGCTCCAAACGAACCGTTAGTGGCCTCTGTGTAAAGTTTGCAAAGTTTATACCCGTGACGCCGGGCGCACAATGCAGCAGACCACAAGCAAAATCAAAGGTTTGCGTTAACTTGGGCGATTTGCGCAAATTGTTTGACGCAGTTCCCCCATAAACAACAAACCCGGCCTGGGCCGGGTTTGTGACGAAGGGGTTACAGGTCGGGGTCTTCCACCCCCGTGTATACATCCGAATCCTTGTACAGATCATGCACATGGCGCACCAGCACCATGATCACCGCCGCCACCGGTAGCGCCAGCAGGATGCCGGTAAAGCCGAACAGCTCACCACCCGCCAGGATCGCGAAGATCACGGCCACCGGGTGCAGGCCGATCCGATCGCCCACCAGCAACGGCGTCAGCACCATCCCCTCCAACGCCTGCCCCACCATGAACACCGCAACAATGCCCAGCATCGGATACAGATCGCCACCAAACTGGAACAACCCCGCCACCAACGCCGCACCGATACCGATCACAAACCCCATATAAGGCACGATAGCGGCCAGGCCGGCGATCAGGCCGATCAACAGGCCCAGCTCCAGGCCGATCGCCATCAGGCCCGCTGCGTAGATGACCCCCAGCGCCAGCATCACCAGTAACTGGCCACGTACAAACGCCCCCAGCACTTCATGACATTCTTCGGCGAGAGAGACGATGCGCTCCTCACGATTACGCGGCAGCAGGCTGCGGATCTTGGCCATCATGATGTCCCAGTCGCGCAGCAGGTAGAACGCCACCACCGGGATCAGCACCAGGTTGGTCAGCCAGCCGATCAACGCCAGGCTGGACGCCGTGGCCTGGCTGAGCACCACACCCACGATATCGGTGGTCTGCCCCATGTGTTCGCTGATGGCCGCCTTGACCTTGTCGAACTTCCAGAACCCATCCGACAGCCCCAGCTTGGCCTGGGCCCACGGCATCGCCGTGTGCTGCAGCCAGTCGAGCATCTGCGGCGCCAGTTCATAGAGGCGAAACAGCTGCTTGGCCAGCATCGGCACCAGGACCAGCACCAATGCCGTGATGATCAAGGTGAACAAGGCGAACACCGCCACCACGCCCCAGGTGCGCGACAGGCCGACTTTCTCCAGGCGATCCACCACCGGATCGAACAGATAAGCCAGCAGCAACGCAACCAGGAACGGCGTCAGGATCGAATGCAGCAAAAACACAAAACCGCACAGCAGGACAATCCCGCCAAGCCACACCCAACGACGCGTATCCGCCATAAACCACTCCATCTCTAGCTGCTTCTATATAAGGAAGAACATTTACCAACGAAAACGCAGTTGCGCCTGAGGCTCGGGAGCAGGGGCCGGTTGAGTGCCCTCCACTGCCGGCTGCTGTGCAGGTGCCTCACCCGCAGGCACTTCCTGCAACTTGGCCAGGCTCAACTGGGTACGCAACTGATCGGCACTGCCATTGACGCGGTACACGATGCGATTGCCATCGACCAATTGGGGCTGCCCACCAAACGGCTCAAGCAGATGGCCCAGTGCGGCATAACGCTCAAGGGTCATGCCCTGCACTTCCAGCAGTTGTTCAGTACTCACGCCCGGCTTGACCGCGAAGCGTGGCGCGAGCTTCTGACTGACCGCCAGCATCACTGCATCAGCGACGGCGCCGGTATCAGCGCCTTGGGCGGTGCCCTGCTCGCTCTTGTCACCCAGCCACAAGCGCCACTTGGCTTGCCATTGGCTGCCTTCCTGGCGCGCATGCACCGCCAGCAACGCATCGGCGCCGTAACGCTCGGACGCGGCGCGCAAGGGTGTGGCGTCAGCGTTTTCCAGGTTCGGCCCAGTGGCGACCACTTGCTCGTCCAGGTCACCCAACGGCAGGCGCAGCGGCAAGCCACGATGTTGTGCGGCTCGGCGCAATGCCTGGGCGACCGCCTGGCCGTCACCGACCAGGCTGCTGCCTTCGGTGGAGTCGTTCAGCCACCAACCGAGGATCGACGGCCGATTGCTGCCCCAGATCGACAAACCCGCCTCACGCAAGGCGCGGTCGGTGCTCACCGGATCGAAATCCACTTGCAGGCTTTCCGGAGGGCCGGCGTCGTAGCCGTACTGGCTGATGATTTGTTGCGGATCTTTCCGGACGGCCACCAGGCCCGGGCCATCGCCAGCCTTGGCGTCGCCGGTCAGGCGGATCAACAGGGTTTGCACGGCGCGCTGAGTGGCCTGGTCGCGCTCTTGGGGCGACTGGCTGCTAACCGGTTCAAGTACTTGGTAAAGACCATTGAGGGTTTCGGCATGACTCGCCAGGCTGACCAACGACAAGCAGCCTACAAAGAAGAATTTGCACAGACGCATGAAAGATTCCCGAACGACAAAATTAGCGGCTGGAACAGACCGTGTGAACTCGGTTTGCCAAGGCTGTGACCACAGCGACTGGTAAAACATTCACAGGGTCTTGGTAAGTTTTCGTACTGTCATAACGATAGCGGGTTCAAGGCTATACCTTAATACGCGCCTTGGCAGACCCGGTCAGCATTTTTAACCGGCTTTTTTCACGGATATGGCCCTGCCCGTCGGCCCGAGGATGGCCGCTGCCCCTCAAGCCTGATAAAATCGCGCGCCTTCGCAGACCGTCAACGGCTGGGCCTTTTACAAAAAGCGCCTGCCCGCTCGGTCGTTACCCAGAAATCCCCCCTAAAGGCCTGGATCATGAGCAAGCAACCCTCCCTGAGCTACAAGGACGCCGGTGTAGACATCGACGCCGGTGAAGCATTGGTCGAACGCATCAAGAGCGTCGCCAAGCGCACTGCGCGCCCCGAAGTCATGGGCGGCCTGGGCGGTTTTGGCGCCCTCTGCGAAATCCCGGCCGGCTACAAGCAGCCTGTACTGGTCTCCGGCACCGACGGCGTGGGCACCAAGCTGCGCCTGGCACTGAACCTGAACAAACACGACAGCATCGGCATCGACCTGGTTGCCATGTGCGTCAACGACCTGGTGGTATGCGGCGCCGAGCCGCTGTTCTTCCTCGACTACTACGCCACCGGCAAGCTGAACGTGGACACCGCGGCACAAGTGGTCACCGGTATCGGCGCTGGCTGCGAACTGTCGGGTTGCTCCCTGGTAGGCGGCGAAACCGCTGAAATGCCGGGCATGTACGAAGGCGAAGACTACGACCTGGCCGGCTTCTGCGTTGGCGTTGTAGAAAAAGCCGAAATCATCGACGGTTCCAAAGTCGCCGCGGGCGACGCCCTGCTGGCCCTGCCGTCCTCCGGCCCGCACTCCAACGGTTACTCGCTGATCCGCAAGATCATCGAAGTGTCCGGCGCCGACATCGAGAACACCCAGCTCGACGGCAAGCCGCTGACCGACCTGCTGATGGCCCCGACGCGCATCTACGTCAAGCCACTGCTCAAGCTGATCAAGGACACCGGTGCTGTCAAAGCCATGGCCCACATCACCGGTGGCGGCCTGCTGGACAACATCCCGCGCGTCCTGCCAAAAGGCGCCCAGGCCATCGTCGACGTGGCCAGCTGGCAGCGTCCTGCAGTCTTCGACTGGCTGCAAGAGAAAGGCAACGTCAACGAAACCGAGATGCACCGCGTGCTGAACTGCGGCGTGGGCATGGTGATCTGCGTAGCACAAGAACACGTAGAAACCGCGCTGAACGTGCTGCGTGAAGCGGGCGAGCAGCCTTGGGTCATCGGTCAGATCGCCACTGCCCCGGAAGGCGCAGCCCAGGTTGAACTGAAGAACCTCAAGGCTCATTAATGTCTCAGACCTGTGATGTCGTGGTGCTGCTTTCCGGCACCGGCAGTAACTTGCAGGCCCTGATCGACAGCACGCGCACCGGCGACAGCCCGGTGCGCATTGCTGCGGTGATCTCCAACCGCAGCGACGCCTACGGCCTGCAACGCGCCAGGGACGCGGGTATCGAAACCCGCTCGCTGGATCACAAGGCTTTCGAAGGCCGCGAGGCCTTCGACAGCGCCTTGGTCGAACTGATCGACGCCTTCAACCCCAAACTCGTAGTGCTCGCCGGCTTCATGCGCATCCTCAGCGCTGACTTCGTGCGCCACTATGAAGGGCGCCTGCTCAACATCCACCCTTCCCTGCTCCCCAAGTACAAAGGCATGCACACGCACCAGCGTGCGCTCGATGCCGGCGACAGCGAGCATGGCTGCAGCGTGCACTTTGTCACCGAGGAACTCGATGGCGGGCCTCTGGTCGTACAGGCAGTGGTTCCGGTAGAGTCTGCAGACTCGGCGCAGACGCTTGCGCAACGGGTTCACACCCAGGAACACAGGATTTACCCGCTGGCTGTTCGCTGGTTTGCCGAGGGGCGGTTGATTCTTGGTGAACAGGGTGCATTATTGGACGGTCAGTTACTCGCGGCCAGCGGCCACTTGATTCGAACCTAGGAGATTTTATGCGTCGCGCCTTGCTCTTCGCTTTTGCGCTGTTCGCCTTGCCTGCCGTGCAAGCAGCAGACCTTCACCCTTTCTCCGCCAGCTACACCGCCGACTGGAAACAGTTGCCCATGAGTGGTTCGGCCGAACGCAGCCTGACCAAGAATGACAATGGCTCCTGGACCTTGAACTTCAAGGCTTCCATGATGATTGCCAGCCTCACCGAAACCAGCGTGATCCAATTCGACAAGGACGCCTTGCAACCGAAGAGCTACACCTTCGAACGCGGCGGCCTGGGCAAGGCGAAGAAGATCAACCTGGACTTCGACCACTCGACCAACAAGGTCACCGGTTTCGAAAACAAGGACCCGGTCAACGTCACCCTCGAAAGTGGCATGCTCGACAAGTCGACCTACCAGCTCGCCCTGCAACGTGACGTGGCTGCCGGCAAGAAGAGCATGAGCTACCGCGTGGTCGAAGGCACTGATGTCGACACCTACGACTTCCGCGTGATCGGCCCGGAAAAGGTCCAGACCAAGGCCGGCTCCATCGATGCGATCAAGGTCGAGCGTGTACGCGACCCGTCGCAGAGCAAGCGCATCACCCAGATGTGGTTTGCCAAGGACTGGGGCGGCATCCTGGTTGCCCTGCGCCAGGTTGAAACCGACGGCAAGGAATACAACATCATGCTGCTCGACGGCACCGTTGACGGCAAGGCTGTCAAAGGCAGCTGATGGGCGGGTGAGTTAGAGAAGAGGCCTCGCGGAATGCGGGGCTTTTTTTTGCCTGTCGGTTTTGCGTTGAAGCTTCTACCGCTATCGCCGGCAAGCTGGCTCCTACAGGAGGAATGCGTTCAAACTGTAGGAGCCGGCTTGCCGGCGATGGCGTCAGCATGGCCAATACAGCCCCATAAGCCTGACCCGAACATGAAACTTCTGTCATAAAACTCAATGACCTGCGACGCAATGTCACGGTTTACGTGGCCTGCAGGATAGTTGCGTTTTATGCAAAGAATTGTTGCGCGGAAAATCGGTTTACTTAGCAAGCTAACAAAACATATAAAAGAGGCCTGCGACGACTTGCCGCAGATCAACCAGAGATTGGAGCAAGCAGATGACTGTAAAAGTAACTGAACGCGACGACGAACATATGTCCCACGAAGCAGTAGCCCACGGGATTCATATCTGGGATGTACATCAGCAAGATCAGCTGGTCGGCATGTTTCACAACGAGAACGAAGCCCACAATTATAAAAACGAGCTCGAAAGTCTCGAACTGAAACGCCAGGCGCAAAGCTCCTGAGTATTCGTATGGTTGGGTACCTGGCCCACGCAGCCTGGGTACCTGAAAATACAAAACCCGCCTTTTGAGCGGGTTTTGTATTTAGGGGGGCCGCTATGCAGCCGGCGCGGGGCAAGCCCGCTCACTACAACAAACCCCGCCATTGGCGGGGTTTGTTGGTTTTACGGCGTTACCACATCAGATCGTCCGGGATCTGGTAGGCGGCGTATGGATCATCCTCATCCGGCACCTGGCTTTCGGTGAGGATATTGAGCTGCACGATACGCTCCGGTGCACGCTCCTGGATCTTCAGCGCCGCTTCACGCGGGATCACTTCATAGCCGCCACCGTGATGCACGATCGCCAGGGAGCCGTTGCTCAGCTTGTTGCGCATCAACGTGTTGACCGACAGGCGCTTGACCTTCTTGTCGTCCACGAAGTTGTAGTAATCCTCGGTGGTCAGCTTGGGCAGGCGCGAGGTCTCGATCAGTTGCTTGACCTGCGCGGTACGAGCCTTGGCCTCGGCCTTTTCCTGCTGCTGGCGGTTCAGCTCCTGGTCGCGCTTGACCTTCTCGGCCTGCGCTTCCTGGGCCAGGCGCGCCTGGGTGTCATCGGCTTCGATCTGGCCTTTGTGGACCAGACGTTGCTGCTTCTGTTTCTCTTTGCCGACCTGCTTGGCCTGCTTTTGGTTGACCAGACCTGCTTTGAGCAACTGGTCGCGAAGGGAAAGGCTCATGGTGCTTACTCACTTAGGCAACTGCTCAACCGCAGCTGGACACATTCTTTTCCTGACGTTTGGCTTCACCCCACAGGGCGTCCAACTCTTCGAGGGTGCAATCTTCTATGGGTTTGTGCGTATCGCGCAATGCCTGTTCGATAAATCGGAAACGTCGTTCGAACTTGGCATTGGCGCCACGCAGCGCGGTTTCCGGGTCGACCTTGAGGTGGCGGGCCAGGTTGACGGCGGCAAACAGCAGGTCGCCGACCTCATCAGCGATGGCCGCAGAATCGTTATCAGCCATGGCTTCGAGCACTTCATCCAGCTCTTCGCGCACGTTGTCCACCACCGGCAGCGCGGATGGCCAGTCGAAACCGACCTGGCTGGCGCGCTTCTGCAATTTGGCGGCACGGGATAAAGACGGCAAGGCGGTGGGCACATCATCAAGCAGGGACAATTGCTCCGGCGCGTCGGATTTTTCCGCACGCTCCTCGGCCTTGATCTGCTCCCAGCGCTCCTTGACCTGTTCCTCGCTCAGTTTCGGGATGTCCAATGGCGCATACAAGTCGCCCGTAGGGAACACGTGAGGATGGCGGCGAATGAGCTTGCGGGTAATGCTGTCGATCACCCCGGCGAACTCAAAACGCCCCTCTTCCCGCGCCAGCTGGCTGTAATACACCACCTGGAACAACAGGTCGCCCAACTCACCTTGCAGGTGATCGAAATCACCGCGCTCAATGGCATCGGCAACCTCGTAGGCTTCTTCCAGGGTATGGGGCACGATGGTGGCGTAGGTTTGCTTGATGTCCCACGGGCACCCGTATTGCGGGTCGCGCAGGCGGTTCATCAGATGTAGCAGGTCTTCAAGCGAATACATCATTCAATCTCTGCGCATATTTCCAGAACACTGAAAATCAACTGTGGGAGCTGGCTTGCCTGCGATGCTGACAACTCGGTCCATCAAGCAGACCGAGGCGATGCTATCGCAGGCAAGCCAGCTCCCACACAAGCCCGGTTCCCACGGGTTGTACCGCATCAAGGGGTGCGGTTACGCCGCGTCTCGATGATGTTCGGCAACTGGGAAATGCGCCCCAGCAACCGCCCCAATGCGTCCAGCCCCGGAATCTCGATGGTCAGGGACATCAACGCGGTGTTGTCCTCTTTGTTCGAGCGGGTGTTGACCGCCAGCACGTTGATCCGCTCATTGAGCAGCACTTGCGAGACGTCACGCAGCAAACCGGAACGGTCGTAGGCGCGAATGACGATATCCACCGGGTAGGTGAGCACCGGCACCGGCCCCCAACTGACCTGGATGATCCGCTCCGGCTCACGCCCGCCCAGCTGCAGCACCGAGGCGCAGTCCTGGCGGTGAATGCTCACGCCCCGGCCCTGGGTGATGTAGCCGACGATGGCGTCGCCCGGCAACGGCTGGCAGCAACCGGCCATTTGCGTCATCAGGTTGCCCACGCCCTGGATCTGGATGTCGCCGCGCTTGCCCGGCTTGTAGCCCGTGGCCTTGCGTGGGATCAGTTCCAACTGTTCGCTGCCGCGCTCCGGCTCGACCAGTTGCTGGGCCAGGTTGACCAGTTGCGCCAGGCGCAGGTCGCCGGCACCCAGCGCCGCGAACATGTCTTCGGCGATCTTCATGTTGGCCTTTTCGGCCAGCTTGTCGAAGTCCACCTGCGGCAGGCCCAGGCGCGCCAATTCGCGCTCGAGCAAGGTTTTGCCGGCTGCGACGTTCTGGTCGCGGGCCTGCAACTTGAACCAGTGGACGATCTTCGCCCGTGCCCGCGACGTGGTGATGTAGCCCAGGTTCGGGTTCAGCCAGTCGCGGCTCGGCGTGCCGTGCTTGCTGGTGATGATCTCGACCTGTTCACCGGTTTGCAGGCTGTAGTTGAGCGGCACGATGCGCCCGTTGATCTTGGCGCCCCGGCAGTTGTGGCCGATCTCGGTGTGCACGCGGTAGGCAAAGTCCAGCGGCGTGGCGCCCTTCGGCAAATCGATGGCATGGCCGTCAGGGGTGAAGATGTAGACCCGGTCCGGCTCGATATCCACCCGCAACTGTTCGGCCAGGCCGCCGATGTCGCCCAGCTCTTCGTGCCATTCCAGCACTTGGCGCAGCCAGGAGATTTTCTCTTCGTACTGGTTGGACCCGGCCTTGACGTCGGTGCCCTTGTAGCGCCAATGCGCGCACACACCCAGCTCCGCCTCTTCGTGCATGGCGTGGGTGCGGATCTGCACTTCCAGTACCTTGCCCTCGGGGCCGATCACGGCGGTATGCAACGAGCGGTAGCCGTTCTCCTTGGGGTTGGCGATGTAGTCGTCGAATTCCTTGGGAATATGCCGCCACAGGGTGTGGACGATGCCCAGCGCGGTGTAGCAGTCGCGCATTTCCGGCACCAGCACGCGCACTGCACGCACGTCGTAGATCTGGCTGAAGGCCAGGCCTTTGCGCTGCATTTTGCGCCAGATGGAATAGATGTGTTTGGCACGGCCGCTGATGTCGGCTTCAACGCCGGTGGCCTGCAACTCGGAGCGCAGCTGGTTCATCACGTCGGTGATAAAGCGCTCACGGTCCAGGCGCCGCTCGTGCAGCAGCGTAGCGATCTGTTTGTATTGGTCGGGCTCAAGGTAGCGGAAGGACAGGTCCTCCAGCTCCCACTTGATGTGGCCGATACCCAGGCGGTGCGCCAGCGGCGCGTAGATATCGAAGACTTCGCGGGCAACGCGATTGCGTTTTTCGTCGTCGGCGGTCTTCACCGCACGGATCGCGCAGGTGCGCTCGGCCAGCTTGATCAGTGCAACGCGCACGTCATCGACCATGGCCACGAGCATCTTGCGCAGGTTCTCGACCTGGCCCTGGGTGCCCAGCACCATGGATTGGCGCGGGCTGAGGCTGGCGCTGATGGCGGCCATGCGCAGCACGCCGTCGATCAGCTTGGCCACCACGGCGCCGAAACGCTGGCTGACCAGCGGCAACGCGATATGCCCTTCGCGCACGCCGCGATAGAGCACGGCGGCGATCAGCGAATCCTGGTCCAACTTGAGATCAGCGAGGATCTCGGCGATTTCCAACCCGGTGCGAAAGCTTGAAGTGCCTTCGGCCCACAGGTTCTTGGCCGCATTGTTTTGCTGCTCCGACTCACGAGCGAACTCGCAAGCGGCCTTCAAGGCTTCACGGTCCAGTGCCGGGTCGACACTGACGGCATGATCCAGCCATGCCTCGAGATTGATACTGCCGTCGGTGTTGATCGGCTGGTGTGCTCTCACCTGTACCATCTTGCTTACCTTCCCTACGACGCACCTTCGATGCGCCAAAAATCATCGCTGACCTGCTTTAACTATTAAAGCTTACGCACGCTCCCTGGCAGGTCACGGCCTTGGAGAATGCAGGCCAGTCGGATTAAACGGGCATCCTAGCCCGCTTCAAATAACGCCATGGCCTCGACATGCGCTGTCTGCGGAAACATGTCGAGGATCCCGGCACGCTTTAGCCGGTAGCCTTGCTTGACCAACTCAACCGTGTCCCGCGCCAGCGTGGCCGGGTTGCAGGACACATACACCAGGCGCTTGGCCTTGAGGGTCGCCAGCTTGCGCACGACCTCCAGGGCACCATCGCGAGGTGGGTCCAAGAGTACCGCAGAAAAGCCCTGTTTGGCCCATTCTGCGTCGGTCAAAGGCTGGGACAAATCGGCCTGAAAAAACTGCGCATTATGCAAATTGTTGCTGACGGCATTGAGCGCCGCCCGGTCGACCATGGTCTGTACACCCTCTACCGCCACCACTTCACGCACCTGTTGGGCCAGTGGCAGGGCAAAGTTGCCCAGGCCACAGAACAGGTCCAGCACGCGCTCATCCGGCTGTGGCGCCAGCCATTCCAGGGCCTGGGCGACCATCGCCTCGTTGACGCCAGCGTTGACTTGCACGAAGTCGCCCGGGCGGTAAGCCAACTCCAGATTCCACTGCTCCAACCGGAAGCCCAGCTCCGCGTCGGCTTCGACCGGCTCTGGTTGCCCCTCGCCATGCAGCCACAGCTGGGCTTCATGGAAGGCACAGAATTCTTTCAACACCGCCAGGTCCGCGTCGGACAACGGCGCCATATGCCGCAGCAACACGGCGATGGACGTGCCACTGAACAACTCCACGTGCCCCAGGGCCTGTGGTTTGCTCAGGCGCCGCAACATGTTTGGCAAGCGCTGCATGATCGGTTGCAAGGCCTGTACCAGCACCGGGCAATCGTCGATGGCCACAATGTCCTGGCTAGCCACGGCGCGGAAACCCACCTCCAGATGTTTGGCCTTGGCGTCCCAACGCACCGCCACACGGGCACGGCGACGGTAGCCAAATTCCGGCCCACTGAGTGGGGCCGCCCATTCTTGCGGCTCGACACCCGCCACACGGGACAATTGTTCGGCGAGCATGCGCTGTTTCAGGGCAAGTTGTTCGGCATGGGGCAAATGCTGCACGCTGCAGCCGCCACAACGGCCGACGTGGGCACACGGCGCCGGCCGGCGCAATTCACTGGCTTTGAACACCCGCTCGGTACGCGCCTCGACGATTTTGCCGTGAGCGCCCAACACCCGCGCCTCGACTTCTTCGCCGGCGAGCGCACCGTTCACAAACCAGGTACGGCCTTCGAAGAACACGATGCCCCGGCCATCATTGGCCAGGCGCTCGATGGTCAGTTTTTGCTTCTTGCCTACAGGGATCTGCGGGGCCCGGCTGCCGCCCGTCGGTTGGAAGCGCAGGCCTCTCTCGTGCTTGGCCATCAGTTGGGTTCGTCGAAGATGCCGGTCGACAGGTAGCGGTCGCCTCGGTCACAGATGATCGCGACGATCACCGCGTTTTCCACTTCTTTGGACAAGCGCAACATGCCGGCCACGGCGCCGCCCGAGGACACGCCGCAGAAGATGCCTTCTTCACGCGCCAGGCGGCGGGTGGTGTCTTCGGCTTCACGCTGGGCCATGTCGATGATGCGGTCCACGCGGGTCGCGTTGTAGATCTTCGGCAGATACTCCTCGGGCCAGCGGCGGATACCGGGGATGGCCGCGCCTTCCATCGGTTGCAGACCAACGATCTGGATCGCCGGGTTCTGCTCCTTGAGGTAGCGCGAGTTGCCCATGATGGTGCCGGTGGTGCCCATGGAGCTGACGAAATGGGTGATGGTGCCCCCGGTCTGGCGCCAGATTTCCGGGCCAGTGGTGGTGTAGTGCGCCTCGGGGTTATCACCGTTGGCGAACTGGTCCAGCACCAGGCCACGGCCTTCGGCGGCCAGGCGCTCGGCCAGATCACGCGCGCCTTCCATGCCTTCTTCCTGGGTGACCAGGATCAACTGGGCGCCATAGGCGGTCATCGCCGCCTTGCGTTCGGCGCTGCCGTTGTCGGGCATGATCAAAATCATCTTGTAACCCTTGATCGCCGCAGCCATGGCCAGGGCGATCCCGGTATTGCCCGAGGTGGCTTCGATCAAGGTGTCGCCGGGCTTGATCTGCCCGCGCAATTCGGCGCGGGTGATCATCGACAGCGCCGGGCGGTCCTTCACGGAACCGGCCGGGTTGTTCCCTTCGAGCTTGAGCAACAGGGTGTTGCTGGTTTCACCCGCCATGCGTTGCAAGCGGACCAGGGGCGTGTTGCCGACGCAATCGGCGATTGTAGGGTACTGCAAGGTCATGGCGTATTCGCAATCCAGACTGCGGGGCGCACATCATACCGGGAAAGGCCGGCGGGCCATATCACGCAAAGTGCGGTACTTATGGCTTAAAGGAATAAGCCGGTCATGGGCCGGCAGGGCCATCGGCATGGTTTCTTTGAAACACCTCATCCCCCATCGCCACAATCTGGCCCTCGATCAACGCCTCGAACGGTTTGAGCAACGCTTCAAACGATCGTGGTACTTCCAATACCTGTAATGCCTGCGCAATCGCTTCAATGGTGGACAAGGCCCCCGGTGCCGGCGCCTTGCGCAGCCGATAGCGGGAAACACCGCCCTCGGCCAGGGTGACCCGAGGCAATGCGGCCAGCAGCGGGTTGAGGTGCAACATTTTGCGCGCCTTGCGCCAGGTGCCGTCGGGGACCACCAGCAGCAGCGGCTGATCGGAAGATGCGTAGGCCTGCAATGGCTGGGCATCATCGGCCGGAAACAACAGTCGGGCCTGATAGCCCGGTGGGTTGAGCAAGCTGGGCAAGTCCTCAAACACCTCGCCCACCACCAACTGCGCATTGTTCAACCCCAACGCCGCCAACCGCGCAGTGTTGAGCGCATGGTTGACCTCGCTCGGGTGCTGCAACAGCAACACGCGGGTGCGGCTGTCGAGGCTGGGGATCAGCGGGCACAGGCAGTGGGTAACGGGCCGCAGGCAGCGGGAGCATTGGGGTCTGGACATGGTTTATCAGGCCTGGTTGAGCTGAGCTTTGAGCAAGTCGCGGAAGGTCTGGATCAGCGGCTCGCGGCTGCGGCCACGGCGCATGATCATCGAGAACGGCGCCTGGTAGCCAAAGGTCGCCGGCAGCAACACGCGCAGGTCGCCCTTGTCGGCCCATGCCTGGGCGTAGTGCTCCGGCAGGTAGCCGATATAGGCGCCGGACAGCACCAGGATCAGCTGCGCTTCCATACTTTCCACCGTGGCGGCGCTGTGCTTGAAGCCGTGGCGCGCGAGTTCTGCCTGGCTCCAGTAACCGCGCCCGACCATGCGTTGCTGGGTAATGACCTGTTCGGGGATGCGCCGTTCGTTGAACAAAGGATGGCGCGTACTGCAATACAACCAGTGCTGCTCACGGTACAGCGGCATATAGATCAGGCCGCTCATGCGGTTGGAAAAGGCGCCGATGGCCAGGTCCAGGCGATTGTCCTGCACGCCCAGTTGCAGCTCATAAGGGCTCATTACCGACAGGTGCAGGTGAACGGCCGGGTGCTCCAGGCTGTAGGCACCGATCACTTCAGCAAAGGGCAAAGCCTTGTCGCTGACGGTGGAGTCGAGCACGCCCAGCTTGAGCGTGCCGCGCAGTTCGCCTTTGAGTGCCGCGGCGTACTGCTCGAAACCCTCAAGCTCACCCAGCAACCGCAGGGTTTCCTGATGAAACAACTCGCCCTTGCTGGTGAGGCTGAACCCGCCCCGGCCACGATGGCACAGCACCAGGCCCAACGCCGACTCCAGTTGGCTCATGTAGGTACTGATGGCCGACGTGGACAGGTTGAGTTCGTGCTGGGCGTTGGCGAACCCCTGGTGCCGCACGACGCTGACGAAGATGCGCAGGAGTTTCAGGTCGGGCAAGGCGTTGGCCATGGGGTCTCCGAAGGCACACACATAATCCTGTGGGAGCGGGCTTGCCCGCGATGGCGGTGTATCAGCAATACAGGTGCAAGCTGTCCCACCGCTATCGCAGGCAAGCTAGCTCCCACCTTTGAACGGAGTTTACCTCAGGCATTAGTTTAGAAAAATCTGAACTAAGTATTTGCCCCTGCCGATTCTTTCGTATCGGCGTATTTCGCATTATCGGCCCCTAATAAACAAAACAACGATGAGGCACTCCCGTGGACAAGATTTTCCACCAACCACTGGGCGGCAACGAAATGCCGCGCTTCGCCGGCATCGCCACCATGATGCGCCTGCCCCACCTGCAAACGGCCAAGGGCCTGGACGCCGCCTTTGTCGGCGTGCCCCTGGACATCGGCACCTCCCTGCGCGCCGGCACCCGCTTCGGGCCCCGTGAAATCCGTGCTGAATCCGTGATGATTCGCCCGTACAACATGGCCACCGGTGCTGCTCCGTTCGATTCGCTGTCGGTGGCCGACATCGGTGACGTGGCGATCAACACCTTCAACCTGCTCGACGCCGTGCGCATCATCGAAGAAGCCTACGACGAGATCCTCGAGCACGATGTGATCCCCCTGACCCTGGGTGGCGACCACACCATCACCCTGCCGATCCTGCGGGCGATCCACAAGAAACACGGCAAGGTCGGGCTGGTGCACATCGATGCCCACGCCGACGTCAACGACCACATGTTCGGCGAGAAAATCGCCCACGGCACCACCTTCCGCCGCGCGGTGGAAGAAGGCTTGCTGGACTGCGACCGCGTCGTGCAGATCGGCCTGCGTGCCCAGGGCTACACCGCCGAAGACTTCAACTGGAGCCGCAAACAGGGCTTCCGAGTGGTCCAGGCCGAAGAATGCTGGCACCACTCGCTCGCGCCGCTGATGGCCGAAGTGCGTGAAAAAGTCGGCGGCGGCCCGGTGTACCTGAGCTTTGATATCGACGGTATCGACCCCGCGTGGGCACCCGGCACCGGCACCCCGGAAATCGGTGGGCTGACCACCATCCAGGCCATCGAGATCATTCGTGGCTGCCAGGGCCTCGACCTGATTGGTTGTGATCTGGTAGAAGTTTCGCCGCCGTACGACACCACCGGCAACACCTCGCTGCTCGGCGCCAACCTGCTGTACGAGATGCTCTGCGTACTGCCCGGCGTGGCCCACCGCTGATGAGCGCCCACGACGTACTGAAAGCCGCGGCCGACCTGGTGTCGGCCTTCGCCCGCAATGACCGCGCCGCCTACTTCGGCGCGTTCACGGCCGATGCCAGCTTTGTGTTCTACACCCTCCCCCAGCCGCTGCTCAGCCGCGACGCCTACCAGGCGTTGTGGGACAGCTGGCGCCAGGACGAGGGGTTCGAGGTGCTGTCCTGCACCTCGAGCAATGCCGTTGTCAGCCTGCAGGGCGACGTGGCGATTTTTATTCATGACGTGGCCACCGAGCTGCGCATGAACGGGGAGCAATTTTTTAGCCAGGAACGCGAGACCATTGTCTTCAAGCGACAAGGGACGAGCGAACAACAAGAACAAGGCCTGTGGCTGGCCTGTCACGAACATTTGTCCGCAATGCCGGAAGGGCTGCCGCCCCCTTAGCCAATGTGATCGGAGCTGATCATGAATAATAAAAACAACGAAAACAGTATTCGCAAAATAGAAACCAACGGGGTCGAACAGATCCCGGACCACGAACGCACTGCCGGCCCCAAGGATCTGTTCCGACTGATCTTCGGCGGTGCCAACACCTTTGCCACCGCCGTGCTGGGTTCCTTCCCGGTGCTGTTCGGCTTGTCGTTCCAGGCCGGTGTCTGGGCGATTGTGCTGGGCGTGCTGGTGGGTGCGCTGATCCTGGCACCCATGGGCCTGTTCGGGCCGATCAACGGCACCAACAACGCCGTGTCTTCCGGTGCGCACTTTGGCGTGCACGGGCGGATTGTCGGCTCTTTCCTGTCATTGCTGACGGCGATTGCCTTCTTCTCACTGTCGGTGTGGAGTTCAGGTGACGCGCTGGTAGGCGGTGCGAAACGTCTGGTAGGCCTGCCGGAAACCGACCTGACCCTGGGCCTGGCCTATGGCCTGTTCGCCCTGCTCGTGCTCACGGTGTGTATCTACGGCTTTCGCTTCATGCTATGGGTCAACCGCATTGCGGTGTGGGCCGCGAGCCTGTTGTTCCTGCTGGGCATCTTTGCCTTCGCACCGGCGTTCGACAGCCACTTCGCCGGCACCGTCGCACTGGGCCAGACCGGCTTCTGGGCGGCGTTTATCGGTGCCGCGCTGGTGGCCATGAGCAACCCGATTTCCTTCGGGGCGTTCCTCGGTGACTGGTCGCGCTACATCCCACGTGAAACGCCGAAAATGCGCATCATGCTGGCGGTGGTGCTGGCGCAGATCGCCACTTTGATCCCGTTTCTGTTCGGCCTGGCCACCGCGACCATCGTGGCGATCAAGGCGCCGGACTACATCGCGGCCAACAACTACGTCGGCGGTTTGCTCGCCGTGGCACCGAGCTGGTTCTTCCTGCCGGTGTGCCTGATCGCGGTGATCGGCGGCATGTCCACCGGCACCACCTCGCTGTATGGCACGGGCTTGGACATGTCCAGCGTGTTCCCGCGCCTGCTGTCGCGGGTCAAGGCCACGTTGCTGATCGGGGTGATGTCGATTGCCTTCATCTTCATCGGACGTTTCGCCGCCAACCTGGTGCAGAGCGTGTCGACCTTCGCCGTACTGATCATCACCTGCACCACACCGTGGATGGTGATGATGATCATCGGCCTGATCGTGCGCCGTGGTTACTACTGCCCGGATGACCTGCAGGTGTTCACCCGTGGCGAAACCGGTGGTCGCTACTGGTTCAGCCATGGCTGGAACTGGCGCGGGCTGGGGGCCTGGATCCCGAGTGCGCTGGTGGGCCTGTGCTTCGTCAACCTGCCGGGGCAGTTTGTCGGGCCGCTGGGCAACCTCGCCGACGGCATCGATATCAGCTTGCCGGTGACGCTGGGACTGGCGTCGGTGGTGTACCTGACCTTGCTTCGCGTGTTTCCGGAACCGGCCGCTGTCTACGGCCCGGCGGACCCTCGCAGCAAGCGCACGGATGCGCGCGTTAAACCGGCGCTGCAACACGCCGCCTGATCGCTCATAAAAAAGATAATCGGAGACCCGCCGTCATGGCTTTGGATTTATTCGTCGTACTCATCTACGCCGCCGGCATGCTCGTGCTCGGCTATTACGGCATGCGCCGCGCCAAGACCCACGAAGACTACCTGGTAGCCGGTCGCAACCTGGGCCCTTCGCTGTACATGGGCACCATGGCCGCCACAGTATTGGGCGGTGCGTCCACCGTCGGCACCGTGCGCCTGGGTTATGTTCACGGCATCTCCGGCTTCTGGCTGTGCGCCGCGCTGGGCATGGGGATCATCGCGCTGAACCTGTTCCTGGCCAAGCCGCTGCTGAAGCTGAAAATCTTCACCGTGACCCAAGTGCTGGAAAAACGTTACAACCCCATGGCCCGCCAAGCGAGCGCGGTGATCATGCTGGCCTACGCCTTGATGATCGGCGTGACCTCGATCCTGGCTATCGGCACCGTGTTGCAAGTGCTGTTCGGCCTGCCGTTCTGGATCTCGGTGCTGCTGGGCGGTGGCGTGGTGGTGGTGTATTCGACCATCGGCGGCATGTGGTCGCTGACCCTCACCGACATCGTGCAGTTCGTGATCAAGACCGTCGGCCTGATGTTTATCCTGCTGCCGATCTGCCTGTACCGCGTCGGCGGTTGGGATGAGCTGGTGGCCAAGCTGCCGGCGTCGAATTTCAGCTTCACCGAAATCGGCTGGGACACGATCATCACGTACTTCATGATCTACTTCTTCGGCATCCTGATCGGCCAGGACATCTGGCAGCGCGTGTTCACTGCCCGTGATGAAAAGGTCGCCAAGTATGCGGGCACCTTCGCCGGCTTCTACTGCATTCTCTACGGCCTGGCCTGCGCATTGATCGGCATGGCAGCGCATGTGTTGATCCCCAACCTGGACAACGTCAACAACGCCTTCGCCGCTATCGTCAAACTGTCGCTGCCGGACGGCATCCGTGGCCTGGTGATTGCGGCGGCCCTGGCCGCGATGATGTCCACCGCCAGCGCTGGCCTGTTGGCCGCCTCCACTGTCCTGACCGAAGACCTGCTGCCACGCCTGCGCGGCGGCAAGCAGTCGAGCCTGGCAATCAACCGCCTGTTCACGATGTTGACCGGTATCGCCGTACTGGGTATCGCGCTGGTGGTGAACGACGTGATCAGCGCCCTGACCCTGGCCTACAACCTGTTGGTGGGCGGCATGCTGATCCCGCTGATCGGCGCGATCTTCTGGAAGCGGGCAACCACCTCCGGCGCAATCACCTCCATGACCCTGGGCTTTGTGACCGCACTGGTGTTCATGTTCAAGGATGGCCTGGATGCGAACACGCCGATCTACTACAGCCTGGCAGTCGGGCTGGTGAGCTTCGTGCTGGTGAGCCTGTTGTCGCGCAAGCCGGAGGCGATGGCGGCGCGGGCGGTTTGATATGTAACAGGATTTAGAGCGGTTTCTTCAGCGGGCACGACGTCGGATGTCGTGCCCGTTTTTTTTGTTCTGTTGAAACGCCTCAATTCGCCTGGATGATTTCCTGGACCAGCGAGGCCCACACCAAGCCCTGGGTTGTGCCTGCGGCGTAGGTTCCACCGGCTACGATGCGATGGTGGGCAGAGCAATAGACTATCGATAGCCCATCCTGAGTGCCGGGCCTGGCACATTCGATAATATCCAAGTCGCCAATTTCGATAGCCCTGCGATAGGAGTTCGGAAAATGCCGAGCAACCGCCATCAGACATGCAGTCAATATTTCTTCCTTGTGCTCTGACGTTGAGCCGGGCACTACTTGCCCGCCAGAGACAAGAATATAGTCCCCGTCCAAACGGCAATTCATGACGCCTATTGGCAGATCGTACTGCAACTTGAACCCACGCATTTCGGCACCTTCATTACCAACCGCGCGCAGCTTGAAAAACCAGCCAATAATCGCGACGACCTCTGGCTCCTCCACTCCCATGGCAGTGACGACGAAGACGTCCTGGCTTAATTCGGCGATTTGAGAAGTGTTCAAACGCTGGGGTACAAACTGAACTCCGGAGCCCTGCAAAAGCGCCTCGACCTCTCCCATTAAATGGACAAACTCCAAGTCGTAGCCCGACACCTCGATCGCTCGGCCAACTCCGCAGACTCCATAGCGTCCTTGGAATTGCAGTGGCGCAATATCTGTTAGTTCACCTCCTGGCTTACCACTCGGCCAAGTCCTGTTTTCAATATCGCATTGCTCACGAATCGCTCTCTCTGCGCCTGTGTCCTCGTCCCTATAGGCTCGTACAACCCGTGCCTTTGCGAATCGCGCCAGCGACGGATTGTCCGCCAGAAGCTTTTCAAACAACTCGATGCCTGCACGATTGCACTCAATGGCCAAACGCTGATTGCCAGGCAATAAAAATTCGTTTTCCAGGGGCTTTGCGGTGGTCTCCGTTGCTGACATATGGCGCATGTTTATACGCTTGTGACTGGCTCCATCGCCCTGCTGATGTCCGCCATACACCGTGACCTGATAATTCGCGAGACGCAGCATGACCGCTTGGAGCAAGCCGTTGATGCCCCTACCGATGATTGCCACGTGCGGCGCACCGGCATCGGCGGGCTGTGGGGGGATCGTCAGTGATTGCGCGAGCTTGCGCCTGACCAAGCCGCGCAAGGCCATCAGACTCAGTTGCACCGAAACCGCATAGTCGAGGTCGCAATGGCAGCCTTCGGTCGTTGCCGCCTGAATCGTAAGCGTCGCGGGCTTGCACCACTCGCAGAGACTGCAGCCCAGTGTTTGTGTACGTATCCGAAATGCCTCCAGTGTCGTCGGCCCATAGTCCAGCACCAGCTGAACACCTTGAGCTGCTGCCAGAGCCAGTAAAGCGTCATCGCTGAAGACGTCCGGTTTAGCCACACAAACCAGGCGAGCGCTTTTGTGCAGGCATTGAACGAGGGCTCGATCAATGCGATGAACGGACTCATCGTTCAGCGACAAGCAGATGGCGACGGCATAAGCACCCTCCAGTACTTCCTGCCAGTCCGTGACAAATATCACTCGGCTGTCAGAACTCCGCGCCTGATCGTGTCGAACCAGCACCTTGATCCGAACATCCGGGGTTCGATCCAGTAACAACTTAACAAGCGCTTTCCCCACATTGCCGTATCCCAGCACGCGGATATCACGGGGGATGGAGCCATCGCCTACTGTCAGCCAATGCGCAATATAGGCCGCAACGTGTGGTGCATTAACGCCGGGTAAGTTGATGACTCGAATGCTGTTGGACTCGCATAGCGCCAATGCCACCTTGTCCAAGCTCGTGCCTCTGCGAACCAAATAGAGATCGCCAAACGGGTGTGAAATACGCCATTGGGCAATGACGTCTGCATCGATCACTTGATCCCCGACGATGATCGCTGATGGATGCAAGAGTGCGATCTGTATGAGCAAGGATTGCTTGGTTAATGTCGGCGGAAAAAAGACTACGTTTTGGGGTGCGTCGGTCTTCCAGGATTTGGACACTGGCGCGATATGTAGAACAGTTTCATAAGTGGCAATCAGTGACGCGGCGACCGGCGGAACGCGAGAGGGGCGCATGGCTTTGTCTCCAACAATTCTGGCTGACCAACGCCCCAAAAACACACTCGATAAAGTTGGGCCACTAAAGAAATGCGCTTAGGTTCTACTCGGTCTTTAAAGGGCGTCAGGGCGGACCTTTCCTGGCAGAGTTCAACCTAGGCGCATCGATGGGATTAAATAAGTGCCCTGCTTCTGACAATGAGGTAGTCCGTTTCTGACGCTAAAACGTCAAGTCCGGGCGGGCCCGCGCTAAGGCATGCCCCCTCCAAACAGGTCGTAGCAGGTCTTGCAGCCAAAAAACTGCAGCACCCCCGGGCATTGGATTGCGCCCGTGTGCCCTGCGCGCACGTGCCAGGTACAGGCCTTTCCCTGATACGTCAGGGTGCCCTCAAGGTGACAAGGTGCCCATTCGTAGTCGTCATGCAGCGTGCGCCCATCAATGCGCTCGGCACGCTTGAAGAAAGAGGCGATTTGCCGCTCATCGAGTGCAACGTCCGATGCTCGGCACGAGTCAGGCTCCAGGGATTCAAAACGTGTAATCGACACATCACTGACGGGCGAGCACCCCACAAGTAACACCGCAAACGCCACTGGCCAAAATCTCATTGCCACACCGCGCTGCTGGCTTCATCCACGTTTTTATAGGAAATTTGCGGGTGGGTGTAGACGTCCTTCGACGTCAGGTTGAAATGACCGTATAGCTCAGCGACCAACCATTGCAGCGATTGATTTTGCAACGCCGTCACCTTCTCGTAATGTGTTTTGTCCAAGTGTTTTCCGACCAGCTCGATGCCTAATGAATCGGCATTCATGGGGTAACGCTCAGGGTAGTTCTTGGTGCGTTCATACCGATCCAACGCGCGGAACTGCAACTCCCAGGTGAGTGATTTAATAGCCTTCATCTGAACAGCGTCACACGTTGACTCATCCACCGCCTCGCACTTGGAGCGCAGTAGTCTCCCGACGTGATAACAGCGTTTTTTCAGGCTGGCCGTCTGGTAGATCACACCGTCCTTTTCGATGAGAAAGTGCGCGCCGTTGCCCTTATTTCGGTAGGTATTGAACGTGTGCTGCGCCGTCGGGGCGTCAGTCTGGTGGACCACCAGAGCGTGCACGCTACGCAGATCCCCCTGCTCGATCGCTGGAAAACGGCGGAGTTCGACCTTGCTGGAAATCAACATGCCTTCGTTATCAATGCTCGACATTCCAATGCCTTTTCATCCTTGTGAAGACGAAAATATAGAGGCTGAAATGGGGAAAAGGCGTGGATGACGGGATAAGCAGAAGGGTCTGACGATGGCACGTGCATCGTCAGACGATAAACGGGGGGAGGTGTTGCGAAAAAAGGAGGTGCGCTCAGATCACAGGGAACCGGAACTGCCCTGAAACACTACCTGTAGCATCAGCGCCCGCACGTTCAATGTCTGATCGTTTGAGCGCTTTACGCTTACCTGCGGCGTGGTCGGCTCTGCTCGTCATCCGTACGGATTGGCACCGGTTGCAGCGGAGGCTCGATCAAGCCCAGCGCAACGCCAAGGTCATGGAGCCAGTTTTGAATTTTCTCTTTCATGGTTGCCCCCTTTGAGGGTAATGCGCGTCGGCGAGGTTCTTGTCGCCTTTTCCTACAGTGATAGTAGCCCTAAGTCCTACGTAATGCTTGAACGAAACCACAACGAACTGTTACCAGATTGATGTGAATCCTGACGGATCGCTCAAGCAATCGCACGGGTGTCTTGCAGGAATTCGGCCTTGCCTTCTTGCTGCAGGTCGATCCATGCGTTGAGGTTAGCGCCGAGCATACCCTTTCGCCACATCAACCAGGTGGTCGCCATGGCATATGGCCCTGTCAGGGGATGAACGGACACGCTGTCCTTGCCCGGCAGGCTGTCGAGCATCGACTCGGACATCAACGCCACCCCGGAACCGGCAATCACACAGGCGAGCATGCCCTGGTAGGACTCGATCTCGATCGCCCGCCCCATCGCCACGTGTTCATGGGAAAACCAGGTCTCCAGCCGCGTGCGGTAGGCGCAACTGCGGCGGAACGTGAACACCGAACGCCCGGCGACATCCTGCGGGCCGCGCACCGGTGGGTGATCAGCCTCGCAAATCAGCACCAGCCGCTCTTCGCATAACGGCACGCCGTCCAGGGAAGCAATGGTGATCGGGCCATCCACAAAGGCCGCGTCGAGACGACCGGTGATCAGGCCCTCGAGCAATTCGCCGCTGGGGGCCGATTGCACCTGAAGGTTCACCATCGGGTAAGCCTTGTGATAACGCGCCAGCAACTTCGGCAAATGGACGGCCGCCGTGCTGTACATGCTGCCCAGCACAAATTCACCGGCCGGCTGCCCGCCTTGAACCGCGCCATGGGCTTCGTCGTGCAGGGCCAACAGGCGCGTGCTGTAGTCCAGCAGCACTTTACCGGCAGGAGAAAGCTGTAGCCGCTGGCGTTCACGTACGAACAGTTCAACGCCGAGCTGCTCTTCCATTTGCTTGAGGCGTGTCGACAGGTTCGAAGGCACACGATGCAGGCGATCGGCCGCCCGGGTAATGGAGCCCTCTTCCGCCACGGCCTGGAAAATGCGCAATTGACTGAACTCCATACCTTTCTCCAAAACTGAACAAGTTACTCACTATTATTCATTTTTACAGAAAGTCAATCAGCTTTAGCCTGAAGGTCATTCGCTTACCAGCAGGAACTTGACCATGTCACCCCAGATTCGCTTACTCGCCAGCTTTATCGCCCTGATGATGGCCATGGGCATTGGCCGCTTCGCCCTTACCCCGCAAATGCCCCATCTGCTCAGCGAGGGGCAGATTGACCTGACCGGCGCGGGTCTGATTGCTGCCGCCAATTACTTGGGCTACTTCGCCGGCGCGGTGGATTCGATCTTCGCCCGCAGCCATCACCACGTGCGCGGCCGTATGTACGGTGGGCTGTGGCTGTGCGTGCTGCTGACCCTGGCTTCGTACTGGGCCCACGGATTCTGGCCGCATTTGTTGTTGCGCTTTGGTACCGGCGTCGCCAGTGCCTGGGCGTTGGTGATGATCACCAGTTTGAGTCAGCCGCTGGCGATGAGCATCGGCCGCCCGCGCCTCGGCGCCCTGATATTTGCAGGGCCGGGGCTGGGGATTTTGTTGACCGGGCTGTTGGCCTTGGGCTCCAACCTGATGGGGCAAAGCTCAGCGACACTGTGGTTGGTGTATGGCGTGGTAGCACTGGTGATGCTGCTGGCGGTCCTGCCGTTCCTGCCGCAGCCAAGCGCGGCGGCCACTCACGCGACCCACGTGGGCAACAATGAAAGCATCGCGCACCTGTGCTGGATCTACTTCCTGTACGGCCTGGGTTACATCATCCCGGCCACCTTCCTGTCGCAGATGGCCAGTGCGCAATTTAAGGGCGCCTGGCAAGCCGACCTGTTCTGGCCGTGCTTTGGCCTGGGGGCAGCGCTGGGCGTGGTGGTGGCGAGCCTGCGCCGCAAGGACCCGCAGACCACGCGCCGTTGGCTGATGACCACACTGTGGCTGCAAGCGGCCGGAGTATTCGCCTGCCTGTTGGGCAACGGCTGGGGCTTGGCGCTGGGCGTATTGCTGTGCGGCGCGCCGTTCCTGGCGTGCATGCAACTGGTGATGGCGCGCTTGCGTGATGTGGCGCCTCACGGCTACCAGCGCAGCACCGGCCTGCTCACCGCCAGCTTTGCCATCGGCCAATTGAGCGGGCCGCTGCTGGCCTCGGTGAGCAGCCACTTGAGCGGTGGGCTGCAGCCAGCGTTGATAGTGGCCGGCTGCGGGTTGGTGTTGGCGGGTGCGGTGCTGGTCAACCGGCAACCAGCGGCGCGGGCAGACGCACTTGCTCTCGCCGAGCAAGCACCAGGAAAAACAGCCCTCCCAGGAAACACCCGGTAAACCAGGCAAAGTTGGCCATGCCCTGCAACGCCGGTGTGAAGGTAATGGCGACGCCCACCAGCGTCGCCGGCACCAGCGCCTTGACCGCCGTCCAGTTCACGCCGCCGTCGAAGTAGTAACGCCCACTTGGGCTGTCATCGAACAAGGCGTCCACGTCGATCTTCTGCTTTTTGATCAGGTAGAAGTCCACCAGCAGGATCCCGAACAGCGGCCCAATGAAGGCGGCGAGGATATCCAGGGTGTAGTGGATCATCAGCGGGTTGTTGAACAGGTTCCATGGGGTGATGAAGATGGAGGCCACGGCAGCGATCATCCCGCCGGCGCGCCAGCTGATCTTGCTCGGCGCGACATTGGCGAAGTCAAAGGCGGGCGAGACGAAGTTGGCCACGATATTGATGCCGATGGTGGCGGTGACGAAGGCAAAGGCGCCAAGCAATACGGCCATGCTGTTGTCGATGCGCGACACGGTGGCGATCGGGTCGTGGAGCATTTCGCCGAACACCGGCAAGGTGCCCGAGACGATCACCACGGTGACCAGCGAGAACGCCAGGAAATTCACCGGCAGCCCCCAGAAGTTGCCGCGTCGCACGTCCTGCATACTGCGGCAGTACCGGCTGAAATCACCGAAATTCAGCGTCGGGCCAGAGAAGTACGACACCACCAACGCAGTCGCCACGATCACTTGGCCGAACGCTTGCCAACCCGACAAGGATTTTTCCGCCAGGGTGAAGCTGATGTTGGCCCAACCCGCCTTCCACACGATCCAGCCCGCCAAGGCAAACATGACCGCGTAGACCACCGGACCCGCCCAATCGATAAAACGGCGGATGGACTCCATGCCCGCCCAGAACACCGCCGCCTGCAACACCCACAGGCTGAGGAAACCAAACCAGCCCAAGTAGGAAAGGCCTGCGAAGTGCGGCTCGGCATACACCGCCATCTGTGGGAAAAACCGCAGCACCACAATGATCAAGGCACTCGACGCCAGATACGTCTGAATCCCATACCAGGCTACGGCGATCAGGCCGCGAATCACCGCAGGAATATTCGCACCGAACACCCCAAAGGCCAGTCGGCAAATCACCGGGTACGGCACAGCCGCCTGCTGGCTCGGCTTGGCCACGAGGTTGGCGATCAATTGCACGATGCAGATGCCGGCGAGCAACGCGATCAGCACCTGCCAACTGGCCAGCCCGAGGGCGAACAGGCTGGCGGCGAATACATAACCACCGACGCTGTGCACGTCGCTCATCCAGAAGGCGAAGATGTTGTACCAGGTCCATTTCTGCGGCAGTGGCCCCAGGTCCTTGTTGTACAGGCGCGGGCTGTAGCCTTTGGGCAATTGTTCGGTCATCGCTGGGCTCCTCGAAATACGGGCCTGCCCCGCCGTAGCAGTGTGCATACGGGAGGCGGCAGAGTTTGTATACGAGGCATTCAGCAGATTGCGTGCCAATAGCACACAATCCCCAATGGCACGGCGTTTCAAAGCAGGCTATAGCGCTTTAAATATGGGAGATATGCTCAGCAACGGTGCATACAAATCCTGTACACAATCAACCTTGCACTCGTTGTGCACACAGATAGCCAACCGTGCAACAGACCGCGGTGAGAAACGTGCCCCAGGCCATGTCCATGACGGCCAGCCCGCTGGACCAACCGTGCAGGGTGGCCCAGTTGCTCAGGTCGTAAGTGCCATAGGCGACCAAGCCCAGCAAGGCACCCAGGCGAGCCGCGCGTTGCCAGCTGGCGCTGGGCAACACCACGAACACCACGCAACCGAGGGCATACAGGAGATAAAACAGAATGGCGGGCAAAAGCCGTGGCTGATCAAGCATCAGCGGCCCGAGCAGGGCTTTGTAGGTAGGCCCCATGAGGACGCCCAGCCAGAGCCCGTCGAGCACCAGGAAGGCGAGCAGTGTGCCTAGGTAGGCGTAGATGACGTTCCTGGACATGGCACACCCTCTGTAGGAGCCGGCTTGCCGGCGATGAGGCCTGCGGATTTGGCGGTGTTCTCTAAAACACCATCGCCGGCAAGCCGGCTCCTACAGAAGAGCAAAGCGTGGTCAGCTTAGTTCAATGCGATCGGCATGAATCACAATCTGGCCCTGCTTGTAGAGCGCACCAATGGCCTTCTTGAAGTTGCCCTTGCTCACGCCGAACAAGTTGCTGATCACGGCGGGGTCGCTCTTGTCGCTGACCGGCAGGGTGCCGTTGTTTTCGCGCAACTTGGCAAGGATCTTCGAGTTGAGGCTGGAGGCCGCTTCCTGGCCGACCGGTTGCAGGCTCAGGCTGATGTTGCCATCGGCGCGGATCTCTTTGATAAAGCCCTTCTCTTCCTTGCCTGGGCGCAGGAACTTGAACACTTCGTTCTTGTGGATCAGGCCCCAGTGCTTGTTGTTGATGATCGCCTTGAAGCCCATGTCCGTGGCCTCGGCCACCAACAGGTCGACTTCCTGTCCCACCTGGTAGTTGGCCGGGGTCTTGTCCAGGTAGCGGTCCAGGCGCGCGGTGGCGGTAATGCGCTTGGTGTGCTTGTCGAGGTAGACGTGCACCACGCAGTATTCACCGGCGCTCAACTGGCGCTTCTCTTCCGAGTACGGCAGCAACAGGTCCTTGGGCAGGCCCCAGTCGAGGAATACACCAATACTGTTGACTTCCACTACTTTCAAACTGGCAAATTCACCCACTTGAACTTTGGGTTTTTCAGTCGTCGCGATAAGTTTGTCATCGCTGTCCAAATAAATGAAAACGTTAAGCCAGTCTTCATCTTCACTGGGAATATCTTTGGGGATATACCGATTAGGCAAGAGGATTTCACCGTCTTGCGCACCGTCCAGGTACAAACCAAAGTTAGTATGTTTAACCACTTGCAAGCTGTTGTAGCGACCGACTAAAGCCATTTCCAGATACCCTCGTTACGTGGGCGGCATTCTACCCGAGTTGCGCCCGGTACGCGCGTGCGCCTGAAAAATCGCGGGCCGGCGTGGCGTTTTACTAGCACCGCCCCGCTCGTCCGATCATCTGGCCCAATTGCACGACGACAAAACCGCCGAATGCCCCCATGGTTTCGAGTTAAAACAGTAAGTTAGGGGCTTATTTCAAAGATGAACTTGGGTTATTTCCAACGCCTCACGTTATTCACGGGGGATATTTGCCAAGCAATTGTCAAGTCATTCCTGTACGATGCCTGGCCAAGTTAATTTTCTACAGGTTAGTGGCCGCCATGCGCGTAAAAGCATCCAACAGCAAAGCAAAGCCAGCTCCCGCCGTTGAAACCAGCGAATCGATCAACAGCCAGATCGCTGCTTTCCTCAAGTCCGGCGGCGAAATCCAGCAAATTGCCAAGGGCGTGAGCGGCCAGACTTTCGGCCCGTCCAAGCAGATCAGCCTGGGCAAAAAGTAATACCTGCGCATTGCACCTGGTCCCTAAGCGCCTTGCCTTCAAGGCGCTAGGACTAGAGCCCGAAACACCCTCCTGCTTAATCCCCTGGATGCACTAATCGACGAACGGGCCTCAACGCTACGCATTCGCCGGTATGCTTGCACACGTCTAGCACGGGCATCTGCTCGATTTCCTCCGTTACTGCTCCTCGCTTTTTCATGGAGTGAAGCATGTTCAAACCCTGCATTTTCCTGGTCACTGCCCTGGCAGCCAGCCCCCTCGCCGAAGCGCAGATTTTCCAGCGTGAACTGGGTGACTTCGACCTGAAATTGGGTACCACCCCAAGCCGCAGCATGGCCCAAGGCCTGGTCAAACCCACTTCGCCGGGCAGCGATTCGTTCCATGGCGGGCTGGACCTGAGCCACGACAGCGGCCTGTACATCGGCCAGTTTTCGCCGAACATGGGGTTGTCTTCCACCAGCAACCTGGAAGTCGACTCGTACATGGGCTTCAAACATCCCTTCGACCAGACCCTGGGCTATGAAGTCGGGTTGATTCACTACAGCTACCCCAAGCTCAGCCCCCTCGACAGCCAGGAGTTCTACGGCGGCCTCAACCTGCTGGGCAATCGTTTCGGCGCCTCATTCAGCAACGACCCGGATCGCCAGGACAGCACCCTGTTTGCCGACTTAGGCGGCACTCAGCCATTCGGCATCGGCGTCAGCATGAAGTACACCACCCATCAGTTGGGCACCCCGGTTTCGGTAGACGGCGGCTCCATTCGCAGCTTCAGCGACTGGTCAGTGCAATTCTCCCGGGAGTGGATGGGCGTGGACCTGAACCTGATCTACAGCGACTCCAGCCTCAGCGGCGGCGACTGCTCGGCCTACTCCGGACACAATTCGCAATGCGATGGGCTGTTGACCCTGAAGGCCGCACGGTCGTTTTATTGAGGATCTGAACTGTCGCGCCCGATGCGGGTTCACATGCTTTAACTTCCTCTGCGCAAGGACCCGCTCATGGTGCGTCGGCTCAAACTACTGGTGATCTTGCTGACCCTGAGCCTGGCGCTCACTGCCTGCAGCCGCGTGGGCCTGGCCTACCGCAACCTCGATGTGATCATCCCCTGGACCCTCAGCGACTACCTGGACATGCATGCCGGGCAGAAGAGCTGGTTCAACGACAAACTCAAGGAACACCTGGCTTGGCATTGCACCACCCAATTGCCGGGCTACCTGGGTTGGCTCGACCGCCTGCAACAGATGGTCGACGACAACCAGGTCACCGATGCAGCCTTGCAGACCCGCACCGCCGAAGCCAAACAAGCCATTGCCGAAGTCGCCCGTGAAATTACCCCGTCGGCTATTGAGTTGTTGCAGGGGCTGGACGATCAGCAGGTCAAGGAAATGAACGAGGCGCTGGCCAAGGACCTGCGCAAGCGCCAGGACGAATACCTCAAGCCTCCGCTGGCCAAGCAAATCCAGGACCGCGCCGAACGCATGAATAAACGCCTGGACGCGTGGATGGGGCCGTTGAGCGACAGCCAGAAAAACCGGGTCACGGCCTGGTCCATCAGCCTGGGAGAGCAAAACCAGCAATGGATCGGCAACCGCGCCCGCTGGCAGGCGCAATTCATCGACGCAGTGAAACAGCGTAAGAGCGCGAACTTCCCGCAGAAAATGCAGCAATTGCTGGTGGATCGGGAAAGCCTCTGGACGCCGGAATACAAAATCGCCTATGCACAAACCGAAGCGGCGGCGCGCAGCTTGATCGTGGACCTGATGGCCGAAAGCACCGCACAACAGCGCGTGAAACTGACGCAGAAAATCGACGGTGTGCGCAGCGACTTCAAGGCACTCAAGTGTATGAGGCCCACGACTGATGGCGCAATTATCAACGCCGGGCCCAAATAAACATTCTGTATAAAAATAAAGCAAACTACATCACGTTTAATCATGTTTATGCGAAAGGTGCGAAGTACATTTCCTCGAAAACAACAAGAGGAATGTTTCATGCCCCCCGCCCCCTGCTGATCATCACCACCGCGCTCCTAAGCCTTCAGGCAGCGGCCACGCCCGTCCTCCTCAAGGACATCAGTTCCTTCCACATCGGAGGTCAAACCGTCTCGCTCGAAGGGCTCCCGGTGTCACAAATATCAGCCATTGCAGGCACACAACGTACTTCGAACCCCAACGGTGACTACCAGGTAGGCCAGATGTATGTTCAGTCTTATCAACTTGAAGAGCCGCGGGCGCGCTATCCCTTACTGATGTGGCACGGTGGGGGGCTGACAGGCGTTACTTGGGAAACCCGCCCGGATGGCCAACCCGGGTGGCAGAATTTCTTTATGCGCCGCGGCCATTCGACCTATGTGTCCGATGCCTATGAACGAGGTCGCGCCTCCTGGCCGCGCACCCCAGAGCTGATCGACACTGAACCTGAACATCGCACACTGAACCAGGCCTGGTCGATGTTTCGCTTTGGCCCTGACAACGCCTATCCACAGCGGCGAACCTTCCCCGGCGCCCAATTCCCTGTCGATCATGTTGACCAGTTTGCCAAGCAATTTGTCGCTCGCTGGGCATCGCCCCAAGCCACTCAACGTGCCCAGGCCGCCTACGACCAATTGGTGGAGAAAGTCTGCCCGTGCGTAATCCTTGCCCATAGCCAGGGTAACGTCTTTGCTTTCAACGCGGCGTTGAAGTATCCCGATAAGATCAAGGCCATCGTTGCCTTGGAGCCCGCCGCCGGGCCGGACCCGTTGCGGGTTGATATCACCCCCGCAACAAAGGTTCCTCACTTGGTAATCTGGGGCGACTTCATCGATCAGTCCCCCTTATGGCAACGGTATCGAGCCCAATCCAACACCTTCCTCAACGCAGTACGGGACGCAGGCGGACAAGTGGACCTGATTGATCTGCCACAGCAGGGTATCCGGGGCAATTCCCATATGGCGATGATGGAAAAAAACGCGGACCAGGTTGCAGCCATGATTCAACAATGGTTCGATTCGAACGGCCTCATGCTGCCAATAGCCCGCTGATGAACAACCCGCATTGGCGCTGTTTCCGGCGAGCGGCCATCGCCAATGCGGGCAGATACCTCAGGCAATTTGCGCCTTCTTGGCCAACGCCTTGAATGTTTCCGGGTCCAGCGCATCCGCCTGTTCATCCAGCACCTGACGCGGGTGATCATTGCCGGGAATCGAGCTGTCGATCAGCGCCAACAATTGCGCACCGAGTGCCGTCAGGATGAAATTCTCGCCATTGCCGCCCTCTTCCTCGGGCCGCGACTCAATGAAGCCGCGCTTGAACAGCAACGCTTCATAATCCGCAGCGGTCTTCTTGAGCGCGTCCAGGTTACCGGTGGACTCTCCCGCCGTGGCCTTCTCGGCCGCTTCCTGCTCGGCGTATTTGCGCGGCGCAAAGCTGCCTTCGCCGTTCTGCACTTCATGCAACAGTCGTTCGATCAGATCCCAGTTGTAAGTCGTCATCCTGATTCCTCCTGCAGGCCGATGGAAAAGTGGCCCGTCAAAGGGTGGACAGGCTACGTCGCTGGCCGTTCAGCCGAATAGACGGACGTCATTTCTCTGAACTTTCCAGACGTTCGCGGCCTCAACAGCACATAACCGCCAAGGAGGTCTGCCCATGAAAACCCTGATGAACCTGGCCATCATCGCCACGCTAACCGCCGCCCTGCCCGCTTGGGCCTGCACTCCCGATGAGGCGACGGCCAAGCGCGAGGAGCTGGCCCAGGAAGTGGCCAAGCTGACCGAACAGAACCCGACCAAGGCCAAGGAGATGAACGACGAACTGCAGAAGATGGACCTGGACACCGAAAGCGCGGAGTTCCCCGACAAGTGCCAGCTGATCGACGCACGCCTGAAAGAACTCAAGGAAGCAGCGGCCAAGGCCAAAAACTGAGGCCATAAAAAAACCGGACAATCGTCCGGTTTTTTTATTTCACCCCTGCCTTACTCGGCAGCAGGTGCCTCTGGCTTGCGGCGCTTGAGCGGGGCCATGCCGTCCTTGCTGACGAGCGACAGGCTGTCGGTCTTCGGACGGTTGGCGATCTTGCGCTTGGTCGGCGACTTGGCGCCGGTTTTCTTCTTGTCACCCTTGGCGTCGGTCTTTTTCTTCTTCACGCCAACGGCCTTGCCCGATGCCTTGACCTTCTTCGGCCCGGTGTAGGTGCCTTTGACTTCCTTGATGGTGCGGCGCTCGAACGACTGCTTGAGGTAGCGCTCGATGCTCGACATCAGGTTCCAGTCGCCGTGGCAGATCAGCGAGATGGCCAGGCCATCGTTGCCGGCACGCCCGGTACGGCCGATACGGTGCACGTATTCGTCACCGCTGCGGGGCATGTCGAAGTTGATCACCAGGTCCAGGCCATCAACGTCCAGGCCACGCGCAGCCACGTCGGTGGCCACCAGGATCTTCACGCCACCGGCCTTCAGGCGGTCGATGGCCAGCTTGCGATCCTTTTGGTCTTTCTCGCCGTGCAGCACGAACGCCTTGTATTCCTGGGCCACGAGGCGGCCGTAGATGCGGTCGGCGGCAGCGCGGGTGTTGGTGAACACGATGGCCTTCTGATAGGTCTCGTTGGCCAACAGCCAGTTGAGGATCTGCTCTTTGTGCACGTTGTGGTCGGCGGTCACGATCTGCTGACGCGTGGTCTCGTTCAGGTCGCTGACGTTGTTGACCTGCAGGTGCTCAGGGTTGTTCAGCACCTTGGCGACCATGTCGCGCAGGGTCGAGCCACCGGTGGTGGCCGAGAACAGCATGGTCTGCTGGCGGTTGACGCATTCGCCCACCAGGCGCTGCACGTCGTCGGCAAAGCCCATGTCGAGCATGCGGTCGGCTTCGTCGAGCACCAACACTTCGACTTCCTTGAGGTCCAGGTTGCCGGCGTTGAGTTGCTCGATCATGCGGCCAGGGGTGCCGATCAGGATGTCCGGTACTTTGCGCAGCATGGCAGCCTGCACCTTGAAGTCTTCACCGCCGGTGATGATGCCGGACTTGATGAAGGTGAACTGCGAAAAGCGCTCGACTTCCTTCAGGGTCTGCTGGGCCAGCTCGCGGGTCGGCAGCAGGATCAGGGTCTTGATGCTGACACGAACCTTGGCCGGGCCGATCAGGCGGTTCAGCACAGGCAGGACGAAAGCCGCCGTCTTGCCGCTACCGGTTTGAGCTGTCACCCGCAGGTCACGCCCTTGGAGCGCGAGCGGGATGGCCGCTGCTTGCACAGGCGTAGGCTCGACAAATTTAAGCTCGGCCACGGCTTTGAGCAGGCGTTCGTGCAGGGCGAATTGGGAAAACACGGGTGCTACCTCGAAGAAATACAAAATATCAGCGCCATAGGTTACCGGTTTCGGGCGTCCAAACCGAGTTTCTTTACGCGAACGGTGCTAATCAGCTGCTTTTTTGTCAGTGCGTTTGTCCAGAACATCAACTTTGTTGCACTTAAATGCTCTAATCGCCCCGTCTTGTCCTACAGAAGAATCGGTTTCACCCATGGATATCAAACAGCTCTGGCTCAACGTCCAAGACCTCTGGGGCGCCCTCGATGAACACCCCCTGCTGCATTCCAGCCTGGGCTTGCTGGTGTTGCTGGTGGTGGCGCTGCTGCTCGGACGGGTAGCGCGCTACCTCATTCTCCACGCCGTCAAACTGCTCGGCCGGCAACCCCCCCTGCACTGGCTCAACGATCTGCGGCACAACAAGGTGTTTCACCGCCTGGCGCAGATGACGCCGTCCCTGGTGATTCAATTCGGCCTCTACCTGGTGCCGGACCTGAGCAAGACCGCCACCCTGTTCATCGGCAACGTGGCCCTGGCGTTCACCATCCTGTTCATGACCCTGGCCGTGAGCGCCCTGCTCAACGCCCTGCTGGACATCTACGCGCGTACAGAACACGCACGCACCCGCTCGATCAAGGGCTACGTGCAGCTGGCCAAGATGGTGTTGTTCGTGTTTGCCGCGATCATCATCGTCGCCACCTTGATCGACCGCTCGCCGCTGTTGCTGCTGTCGGGCCTGGGAGCGATGTCGGCGGTGATTTTGTTGGTGTACAAGGACACCTTGCTGTCGTTCGTCGCCAGCGTGCAGCTGACCAGCAACGACATGCTGCGCGTGGGCGACTGGATCGAAATGCCCCAGGTGGGCGCCGATGGCGACGTGGTGGACATCACCCTGCACACGGTCAAGGTGCAGAACTTCGACAAGACCATCGTCTCCATCCCCACCTGGCGCCTGATGTCTGAGTCGTTCAAGAACTGGCGCGGCATGCAGGCCTCGGGCGGGCGACGGATCAAGCGCAGCCTGTTCATCGACGCCAGCGGCGTGCGCTTTCTGCGCGACGATGAAGAACTGCGCATGACCCAGGTGCACCTGCTCACCGACTACATCGGGCGCAAGCAGGCCGAACTCAAGGCCTGGAACGAAGCCCAGGGCCACAGTGCGCAACTGTCGGCCAACCGCCGCCGCATGACCAACCTCGGCACCTTCCGCGCCTACGCCCTGGCCTACCTGAAGAGCCATCCGGACATCCAGCCGAACATGACCTGCATGGTGCGCCAGATGCAAACCACCGCCCAGGGCGTGCCGCTGGAGATCTACTGCTTTACCCGCACCACGGCGTGGGCCGATTACGAGCGCATTCAGGGGGATATTTTTGACTATCTGCTGGCGGTGTTGCCGGAGTTTGGCTTGAGCTTGTATCAGCAGCCGAGTGGCAATGATTTGCGTGCGGGGGTGTTGCCCGCGGTATTGGGCGCCAGCCATTTGCCGTCCCTGGAAAACAAATCAGCCTGACGCCACCAAGCCCACTGTCGGCGCGGGCTTGTGTGGGAGCGGCGGTGCGACGGTTCGACTTGCCCGCGAAGGCGGTGTATCAGTCAGCACATCCTTCTCTGACATACCGCATTCGCGAGCAAGCCCGCTCCCACAGGGGGTCAGTGTGGCGCTGGCTGCTTGCGTGCACCCAACCGACTGATCCACACCGCCCCCACAATCACCAACCCGCCCAATGCCAATATCCCCAACGGCTCATGCTGGTTCCAGATCAGCAGGTTCAGCAGCAACCCCACCGGCACATGCAGGTTGTTCATCACCGCCAGGGTGCCGCCTTGCACCAGGCACGCGCCTTTGTTCCACCAGTACATGCCCAGCGCAGTGCTGACCAAGCCGAGGAACACCAGCACGCCCCATTGCAACGGGGCTTCGGGCAGGAAGTTGGCTTTGCCGAACATCAGGAATGCCGGCAGCACCACGATCAAGGCGCCCAGGTAGAAATAGCCGAAGCGCCGATAATGCGGCAGGTCGCTCGGGTAACGCGCCACCAGGTGCTTGTACATCACCTGGCCTGCGGCATAGGTGAAGTTGGCCAGTTGCAGCAGCAGGAAGCCGCCGAGGAAGTTCGGGGTGATCTGGTCGAAGCGAATCACTGCCGCCCCCGTGACGGCCACCAGTGCCGCCACCAGCGCCCAGGGGTTGAAGCGCCGGTTGAGGGCGTCTTCGATCAGCGTCACGTGCAACGGCGTGAGGATGGTGAACAGCAACACCTCCGGCACCGTCAACACGCGAAAGCTCAGGTACAGGCACACGTAGGTCACGCCAAATTGCAGCGCACCGATCATCAGCATGCCGCGCATGAAGGCCGGTTCCACCGAACGCCAGCGGGTCAGGGGGATAAATACCAGGCCGGCCAGCACCACGCGCACCAGCACCGCGAAGTAACTGTCGACGTGACCGGCGAGGTATTCGCCAATCAAGCTGAAGGAAAATGCCTGAATCAGGGTGACAACCAGTAGATAGCCCATGCGCGCCTCGTTTCGAATGGGCGGGACATTAAAGGTTTTCGGCGTTGCACGAAACTCGGGGCAAAAAAAACCCGACCTCGCTATAGCGTCAGTCGGGCAGGAGCACTCAGGAGCAACAAGTGCAAAGGGAGGTTCGTACTTGAAGGGTTTGCGTGGGCTTAGATAAACACCGCGCGATTATCTGACGATTAAAGGATCACGCGACCTGCGCCAACAGTACCTTGGCGTGGTTGATGCCCTTCTCCTGGAAGTCGCCGCTCAGGTTCACCCCTTCGGCGTGAATGAAGGTGACGTCGTGAATACCGATAAAGGCCATGACCTGGCGCAGGTACGGTTCCTGGTGATCGGAGCTGGCGCCGGTGTGGATGCCGCCGCGAGCCGTCAGCACGATGGCACGCTTGCCAGTGAGCAAACCCTGAGGGCCGGTGGCGGTGTATTTGAAGGTGACGCCGGCGCGCAAAACGTGGTCCAGCCAGGCCTTGAGGGTGCTGGGAATGGCGAAGTTGTACATCGGCGCCGCCATCACCAGCACGTCGGCAGCCAGCAGCTCGTCGGTCAATTCGTTGGAGCGGTCCAGGGAAGCCTGTTCCACAGCGCTGCGCTGTTCAGTCGGTTTCATCCAGCCGCCGAGCAGGTTGGCGTCCAGGTGTGGAACCGGGTTGAGGGCCACGTCACGCACGGTGATCTGATCCGCCGGGTGGGCGACCTGCCATTGGCTGATGAACTGCTGGGTCAGTTGGCGGGAGATCGAATCCTGCTGGCGGGCGCTGCTTTCGATGATCAGAACGTTGGACATGGCTACGTAGGCTCCATCTGTAATTGCTGTAAGTCGATGGAGAAAAGATTAACCAGGGCCTATTCGATAAAAAAGCGCAAAAAACTGCTATAACCCATCTATAAATTTGTTTATAAGCGGAGTATTGCTGTAGGCATGCTCCGCCATTGCTTTATTTCGGTGCGCAGGCCAGGGCGATCCGCATCTTGATAATGGCGCGGCTGAACTTGACCGTGGTGTTGGTGCTTTTACCGGCGGGCACCGTGACCTTGCGGTTACGTGGCGACTCCGGGCCATTGGTGAAGGTTACCGAGCACACCGCATCGTTGGTGCCGTAGTTATTGAGCTGGATCGAGCTGATGTCGCCGTCCACGTCGGAAGCGGTGTAGTCCACTTTCACGCCGTCGATCTTTTTCGTCACGTCGATGGGGTAGGCAAAGGCGCTCAGCGGCAGCATCGCCAGCAACACACAACAGAATTTTCTCATTCGGCAGTCTCCAATAAGGACCGCCAGCTTAGGACAAGAGGAGCTCATCTTGAAAGCGCCCCGCGTTACCCTTGATCAATGGCGCACGCTGCAAGCCGTGGTCGACCACGGTGGCTTCGCCCAGGCGGCTGAAGCGCTGCACCGTTCGCAGTCCTCGGTGAGCTACACCGTGGCCCGCATGCAGGACCAGCTCGGCGTGCCGCTGTTGCGCATCGATGGACGCAAGGCCGTGCTGACCGATGCCGGTGAAGTGCTGTTGCGCCGCTCCCGACAACTGGTGAAGAACGCCAGCCAGCTGGAAGACCTTGCCCATCATATGGAACAAGGCTGGGAAGCCGAAGTACGCCTGGTGGTGGACGCCGCCTATCCCAACGCACGCCTGGTGCGCGCGCTCACCGCCTTCATGCCGCAAAGCCGGGGCTGCCGTGTGCGCCTGCGTGAAGAGGTGCTGTCGGGTGTCGAGGAGCTGTTGCTCGATGGCATGGCCGACCTGGCCATTAGCGGGTTCATCATCCCGGGTTACCTGGGCACGGAAATGAGCGATGTGGAATTTATCGCCGTGGCCCATCCCGACCATTCGTTGCACCGCCTGAACCGCGAGCTGAGCTTCCAGGACCTGGAAAGCCAGATGCAGGTGGTGATCCGTGACTCCGGCCGCCAGCAGCCGCGCGATGTAGGCTGGCTCGGCGCCGAGCAACGCTGGACCGTCGGCAGCCTGCCCACCGCCGCCACGTTCGTCAGCAGCGGCCTGGGCTTTGCCTGGTTGCCCCGGCACATGATCGAGCGCGAACTCAGCGAGGGCCTGCTCAAGCAGCTACCCTTGGAAAAGGGCGGCAGCCGCAACCCGACCTTCTACCTGTATTCGAACAAGGACAAACCCCTGGGCCCGGCCACGCAGATCCTGATCGATCTGCTGCGCACCTTTGACACCGCGCCCCTGGATGCACCTTTCGCCGCGCCACAACAAGCCTGAAACGGAGTTCACCCATGGCCTGGTTCGACCATGAAGGCTGCAGCCTGCACTACGAGGAATACGGCCACGGCACACCGCTGATCCTGATCCACGGCCTGGGCTCCAGCAGCCAGGACTGGGAACTGCAGATCCCCGTACTGGCCAAGCACTACCGCCTGATCGTGGTGGACGTGCGTGGCCATGGGCGCTCCGACAAACCCCGCGAACGCTACAGCATCCAGGGTTTTACCTTTGACCTGCTCGCGCTGATCGAACACCTGAACCTGCCGCCCGCCCATGTGGTGGGCTTGTCCATGGGCGGCATGATCGCCTTCCAATTGGCGGTGGACGAACCGAGCCAGGTCAAGAGCCTGTGCATCGTCAACAGCGCCCCCGAGGTCAAGGTGCGCAGCGCCGATGATTATTGGCAATGGGCCAAGCGTTGGAGCCTGGCACGGCTGCTCAGCCTGGCCACCATTGGCAAGGCTCTGGGCGATCGGCTATTTCCCAAACCCGAGCAGGCCGACCTGCGCCGCAAGATGGCCGAACGCTGGGCAAAAAACGACAAACGTGCTTATCTCGCCAGCTTCGATGCGATTGTGGGCTGGGGCGTGCAGGAACAACTTTCCCGAATTGCCTGTCCTACGCTGGTCATCAGCGCCGACCACGACTACACCCCCGTGGCGCAGAAAGAAAACTATGTAAAACTGCTGCCCGATGCGCGGCTGGTGGTCATCGAGGATTCCCGCCATGCCACGCCCTTGGATCAACCCGAAGTCTTTAACGCTACCCTGCTCGATTTTCTAAAGACAGTCGAAACCACTACCCAGGATCACTGACCCATGTTGAAAAAAATCGCCTTCTTTGCCGGTTCCGTTCTGTTCGCTGCCAACCTGATGGCGGCCGAGCCTGCCAAGGCTCAGCACGTGCTGATCAGCACCACCAACGGTGACATCGAAATCGAACTGGACCCGGTCAAGGCGCCGATCAGCACCAAGAACTTCCTGGCCTACGTCGACAAGGGCTTCTACACCAACACGATTTTCCACCGTGTGATCCCGGGCTTCATGGTCCAGGGCGGCGGTTTCACCGCGCAGATGTCGCAAAAGCCGACCGATGCGCCGATCAAGAACGAGGCCAGCAACGGCCTGCATAACGTGCGTGGCACCCTGTCCATGGCGCGCACCAATGACCCGAACTCCGCCACCAGCCAGTTCTTCATCAACGTGGCTGACAATGCCTTCCTCGACCCGGGCCGCGACGCCGGCTATGCCGTGTTCGCCAAGGTCGTCAAAGGCATGGATGTGGTCGACATCATCGTCAACTCCCAGACCACCACCAAGCAGGGCATGCAGAACGTGCCAATCGATCCTGTCGTGATCAAGTCGGCCAAGCGCATCGACTGAGGTCTGCAGGTAGCTTCGCGCGGTGCCCACAAGGCGCCGCGCGCATTTGAACAGGAGAGCCCGCCAGGCGGGCGTCAACCCTAATGCTCTATCGTCGTTTTGAACAACTGATCGATATCTTCCGCGACGCTCCCAGCGCGGCCCCTCCCGATAAAGTCCTGCCCTTCTACCTCTACTACCTGCGCCAGGTGTGGCCGCATTTTGCCGCCTTGCTGGTGGTAGGCCTGATCGGCGCGCTGATCGAAGTGGCGCTGTTCAGCTACCTGAGCCGCATCATCGATCTGGCCCAGGGCACGCCGCCCGCAGACTTCTTCCAGATCCACAGCGGCGAGCTGATCTGGATGGCCGTGGTTGCGTTGTTGTTGCGCCCGATCTTTGGCGCCCTGCACGATCTGCTGGTGCACCAGACCATCAGTCCGGGCATGACCAGCCTGATCCGTTGGCAAAACCACAGCTACGTGCTCAAACAGAGCCTTAACTTCTTCCAGAATGACTTCGCCGGGCGTATCGCCCAGCGCATCATGCAAACCGGCAACTCCCTGCGCGACTCCGCCGTGGCGGCCGTGGACGCGATCTGGCACGTGGCAATTTACGCCATCAGCGCCTTGGTGCTGTTTGCCGAAGCCGACTGGCGCCTGATGATCCCGCTGGTGACCTGGATCATCTGCTACAGCCTGGCGCTGCGTTACTTCGTGCCCCGCGTGAAGGAGCGCTCGGTGATTTCCTCCGAGGCGCGCTCCAAGCTGATGGGCCGCATCGTCGACGGCTACACCAACATCACCACCCTGAAGCTGTTCGCCCACACGAGCTACGAGCAGGAGTACGCCAAGGAAGCGATCGTCGAGCAGACCGAGAAAACCCAACTGGCCAGCCGCGTGGTGACCAGCATGGACATCGTGATCACCAGCATGAACGGCCTGCTGATCGTGACCACCACCGGCTTGGCCCTGTGGTTGTGGACGCAGTCGCTGATCTCCGTGGGCGCGATCGCCCTGGCCACCGGCTTGGTGATTCGTATCGTCAACATGTCCGGCTGGATCATGTGGGTGGTCAACGGCATTTTCGAAAACATCGGCCAGGTGCAGGACGGCCTGAAAACCATCGCCCAGCCGTTGGCCGTGATCGACCGCGAGAACGCCCCGCGCCTGAGTGTGCCCCACGGCGAAGTGCGTTTTGAGCAGGTGGATTTCCACTACGGCAAGAAGAGCGGGATCATTGGCGGCCTGAACCTTGAGATCAAGGCCGGCGAAAAGATCGGCTTGATCGGCCCGTCAGGCGCCGGTAAATCAACCCTGGTCAACCTGCTGCTGCGCCTTTACGACCTGCAAGGCGGGCGTATCCTGATCGACGGCCAGAACATTGTCGAAGTCGCCCAGGAGTCGTTGCGCGAACAGATCGGCATGATCACCCAGGACACCTCGCTGCTGCACCGTTCAATCCGCGACAACCTGTTGTACGGCAAGCCGGACGCCACCGACGAAGAGCTTTGGGCTGCCGTGCACAAGGCGCGGGCCGATGAGTTCATCCCCTTGCTGTCGGACGCCGAAGGCCGCACCGGGCTGGACGCGCATGTGGGAGAGCGCGGGGTGAAACTCTCCGGTGGCCAACGCCAACGCATCGCCATCGCCCGCGTGCTGCTCAAGGACGCGCCGATCCTGATCATGGACGAAGCCACCTCGGCCCTGGACTCGGAAGTGGAAGCGGCGATCCAGGAGAGCCTGGAAACCCTGATGCAAGGCAAGACGGTGATTGCGATTGCGCACCGGTTGTCGACCATTGCGCGCATGGACCGCCTGGTGGTGCTGGAGAAAGGCCAGATCGCCGAGAGTGGCAGCCATGCCGAGCTGCTGGCCCATGGCGGGCTGTATGCGCGGTTGTGGCATCACCAGACCGGGGGGTTCGTCGGTATCGACTGACCCAACACCGCCCCCACTGTGGGAGCCGGCTTGCCGGCGATGAGGCCCGGAAGATCACCGCATTGTTCCAGGCCGCCATCGCCGGCAAGCCGGCTCCTACAGTTTGAATAGCGCCAGATCCCGATTTTAAAGGGGCCTGGCGCTTTTTTATGGCCTGGAATTGTGGCGCAACCGTGCTGTACTCACAGCAGTGCCCAGACGGGCGCTGTAGTAAATCTGCAGGGAGCATCACTGATTTACTGATTCGGTAGAGCGATCTATCAAGGACGGGCTTCATGTCTTTGTTCAAACGTTCAGTGACGGAGGGGTTAGGTACGTTTTGGCTGGTGTTGGGCGGTTGCGGGAGCGCGGTGTTGGCCGCAGCATTCCCCGCAGTCGGGATCGGGTTGCTGGGTGTGGCCCTGGCGTTCGGGCTCACGGTGCTGACCATGGCGTTTGCCATCGGCCATATCAGCGGTTGTCACCTCAACCCGGCGGTCTCGGTGGGGCTGGTCGTGGGCGGAAGGTTTCCGGCCAGGGAGTTACCGGCGTACATCATCGCGCAGGTCATCGGCGGCACCGTCGCTGCTGCGCTGCTGTACTTCATCGCCAGCGGCAAACCAGGCTTCGAACTGGCGAGCGGCCTGGCGTCCAACGGCTACGGCGAGCATTCGCCGGGAGGTTATTCCCTGGCAGCGGGGTTTGTCTGTGAGCTGGTGATGACGGCGATGTTCGTACTGATCATCCTCGGCGCCACCGACCGTCGTGCCCCACCGGGCCTAGCGCCCATCGCCATCGGCCTGGCCCTCACGTTGATCCACCTGATCTCCATTCCCGTGACCAACACCTCGGTCAACCCGGCCCGCAGTACGGGCCCGGCGCTGATCGTCGGCGGGTGGGCGATCCAGCAGTTGTGGATGTTCTGGCTCGCGCCGATCCTGGGCGCGGTGATTGGCGGCGTGACCTATCGATGGCTCGGCAAGGAGGAGCCGGCCTGAACACACGGGCTCTGTAGTGAGCGGGCTTGCCCCGCGCCGCGGTCCACCTGACACACCGCAGCGCGGGGCAAGCCCGCTCACTACATTCGCCTTATGCCTGGCGGTAGGGCAGCGCTGCCCGCGCCTCTTCGGCATACGCATGAATGCCCACGCGTTCACGCTCGAGAAAATCCTCCACGGCATTCTTCAACCCGGGATGGCGCAGGTAGTGCCACGAGCGGGTGATCACCGGTTCGAACCCGCGAATCAACTTGTGCTCGCCCTGGGCGCCGGCGTCGAAGCGCTGCAAGCCTTCGGCGATGGCGTAGTCCATGCCCTGATAGAAACAGGTTTCGAAATGCAGGCGGTCAAACTCGGCCAGGCAACCCCAATAGCGGCCGTAGAAGCTGTCACCACCGATCAGGCTGAACGCCATCGCCACCGGGCGTGAGCCTTGTTTGGCCAGCACCACGCGGATCGCTTCGGGCATGCGCTCGGCCAGCAGGCTGAAAAACGCGCGGGTCAGGTAGGGAGACTGGCGACGTACCGCGTAGGTATTGGCGTAGCAGGCGTAGACAAAATCCCACTGCGCCTCACTCAGTTCATGGCCTTGCAGCCATTCGAACTCAATGCCCTGCCCCGCCACCTGCTCGCGCTCTTTTCGCATCTGTTTGCGCTTGCGTGAACTCAAGGCGTCGAGAAAGTCCTGGAAGTCGCGATAGCCACGGTTCTGCCAGTGAAACTGACAACCCAGGCGCTGCAACCAGCCCGGCTGTTGTGCCAGCGCTTCGTCGGCCAATGGATCGGTGAAGTTGATATGAGCGCTGGAAAGCCCTTCGATTTCCAGGTAGCCCGGCAACGCCTTGAGCAACTCGAAACCGTCCTGAGCATTCGCCGCCAGCAGACGCGGCCCGCTGACCGGGCTGAACGGCACCGCCGTGAGCAGCTTGGGGTAGTAGTCGATACCGGCGCGCTCACAGGCGTCCGCCCAGCCATGGTCGAACACGTACTCGCCGTAGGAATGCCACTTGCGGTAACTGGGCAACGCCGCCACCAGGCGTTCGCCCTCCCAATGCAGCAAATGCTCCGGCTGCCAGCCCGATTGCGGGCCCAGGCTGGCGCTGTCTTCCAGCGCGCTCAGGAACGCATGCCGCACAAACGGCTGGGCCTGCGGCACCAGGGCATCCCAGGCCTGCGGGGCGATTTCGGACAGGCTGTCCAGGCGTTGCAACGGCATCGGCATCCTCACTACGTCGGGGCGTGAAAGCCTGGCGAGTATCGCTTATCGCCGGGGTTCGCACACCTTCAAATGGCGCGACAAAACCCGTGCCAGTTAGTTCCTTCTTAAATTATTTGTCATCTACATGACATCACTTAGCCACTGCTCCGTCATAAACGATCGTGATACTGACGCCTGTTTTTAGAGCGCCCGGTTATACCGAGCGGCTACTTGTCCGTCCGAAATCGGTCGGTTGTGTCCTGGATGGTTTGCCATCCCTCCTCACTTTCGGAGATTGATATGCGTCTTGCTTCCACTAAAACTGCGGCGCTCCTGTGTGGCGGCCTGCTACTGGCCCTGAGCATTCCGGCCAACGCCGCAGTCGACGCTAAATTGCTCGACATGCTCAAGGCCAACGGCCAGATCACCGCTTCGCAGTACACCGAGCTGCAAGCGGAATTGGCCAAAGACCAGAAAGAAAAGCAGATCGCACAGCAAGCTCAACAAGAGACCAACGAACAGATCGCGGCCACCGCGAAAAAAACCAACGAGCTGAGCAGCTTCGACCAGAAGTTGGCTTGGGCTGCCAAGACTCAGTTCAAGGGTGACGTGCGTTTCCGTCAGGAAACCGTGAAGATCCAGGGCGAATCCAACAACGGTGGCCGCGACAAGGACCGTCAGCGCATCCGTGCCCGCCTGGGCGCGTACACCGAAATCAACTCTCAGGTTGATACCGGCATCCGTATCGCCACCGGCAGCAGCGACGACGCTCGCTCCACCAACCAGGACCAGGACAACTACTTCGACAAGAAGTCGATCTGGCTGGACCTCGGCTACATCGACTACCACCCTGACCAGATCAAGAACCTGCACGTGATTGGCGGCAAGATGCTGCAACCGTGGGTCAACATGGGCGACGTGATCTGGGATAGCGACATCAACCCTGAAGGTCTGGCACTGACCTACAAATACCCTCTGGGTAGCAGCGCCGAGCTGTTCGGCAGCATCGGTAACTACAACCTCAAGGACAACGTCGACGGCGACGGCGTGCAATTCCGTCACGACCTGCGCCTGACGTCCGGCCAGTTGGGGACCCGTTTCTCGGTCACCGACAACCTGAAACTGACCCTGGGCGGCAGCGTCTACGCCTACCAGAACGACAAGGACAGCCGCTGCACCACCACCACGACGCCGTGCGCACTGGCCGTCAACGGCAACTCGGCGGACAACGAATTCCGTCTGTACGAAGGGTTTGCCCAGGCTGACATCGGTGGCCTGGCAGTGCCGCTGGCTTTCTACGGCCAGTACGTGAAGAACAACGACGCCGTGACCGACCAGGACACTGCCTGGTTGCTGGGTGCCAAGTCCAAGGTGTTCGGTTTCAACCTGGACTACAACTACCGCGACATTCAGCGTAACGCGGTCGTGGGTGCCTTCACCGACTCGGACTTCGCCAACGGCACCACCGGTTCCCGTGGCCACAAGTTCAAGGTCAGCTACGACATCGACAAGAACTTCGCCCTGGGCGCCACGTACTTCCTGACCAAGGCTGACTTCTCCAGCCGTACTCAGCGCGACGCCAACACCAACACCCTGCAGTTGGATGCTGAAGCCAAGTTCTGATTTAGCACGTAATACGCCTTGGGCCAGGACGGCCCGAGGTGCCTTTAACAGCCTCGCGTGGTTGGGTCGGTCCCCATCATCCGTTCGACTCCGTCACGCGAGTCTGCCTTTACCCCCCGCCTTTACTGACCCTTCAGTCGTTCGGCCGCCAGGCGTTCAGCCAGCGCATCCACATCCTTGACCGGTTCCTCCGGCATGATCTTCAGCGTCGCCTGCATCAGGCGCATCTGGCGGATAAAACGCCGGCAGTTGGGGCAGAACATCAAGTGATGACGCACCAGCAGACGCTCGCGAAAGGTCAATTGCCCGTCGAGATAATCACTGGACCGCGCCACTTGTTCTTTACAGGTCAACATTCGCCCGTTTCCTCAAAATGCTCCACCGTGGCGAAGACTTTAAGCCGTGCTCGATGCAACAGCACACGGACATTGGAGAGCGAGAGCGTCAGAAGATTACAGATCTCTTCCAATTCCAGGCCCTGGCGTTCACGCAACACCAGCACGCTGCTTTGCAACTCGGACAAACTCAGGATCGTATGTTCCAGGCATTTGCGCAGTTCATCCTCGGTCAACAAGGCTTCGGGCGTGTCCTGGTGCCAGGCATACGGGGCGACAGCCCAATGGCCATCGTCCGGCACGAAGCGGTCATCGCCGATGGTGCCGTGGGGCGACGGCAAGTCGTCGAGCAGCACTTCGCGGCGGTTCTGTTTGTAGCGGCCCTTGGCGGAGTTGGCGGTGATGGTCAGCAGCCAAGTCTTGAGGCTGGAGCGCCCTTCGAACTTGGCCAGGTTGCGCACCACCGACAGCCAGGCGTCCTGCACCACTTCATCAGCATGGCGCTGGCCGACGATGGCGTAGGCCACTGCACGCATGGCGCTTTGGTAGGTGGTGACCAGCTCCTTGTAGGCGCGTTGCTCACCCTTGAGCAGCCGTTCAAGCAGGTGCGTGTCGTCCGCTGCTGCCATCGTTTACCTCAATCCTGCTGTGGAAATCCGATACCTGTGGGAGCTGGCTTGCCTGCGATAGCGGTGGTGAATTCACCCTCGTCATCGCAGGCAAGCCAGCTCCCACATTGGCCAGCAGATCAGCGTTTGCGCAGGATCACGCTACCAATCGAATAGCCCGCACCGAAGGAGCTCAGTACCGCGACGGAGCCTTTGGGCAGGTCGTCCTGGTAGGTGTGGAAGGCAATCACCGAACCGGCCGAGCTGGTATTGGCGTAAGTATCGAGAATCACCGGCGCTTCTTCCACTGTGGCTTCGCGGCCCAGCAGTTTCTTCACGATCAGGTGGTTCATGCTCAGGTTGGCCTGGTGCAGCCAGAAGCGCTTCACGTCAGCCACGTTCAGCTGGTTTTCTGCCAGGTGCACGCCGATCAGTTCGGCCACCATCGGGCACACGTCGCGGAAGACTTTGCGGCCTTCCTGCACGAACAGCTTGTCGGGCGCGCCGATACCCTCTTCCGCCGTGCGGTTGAGGAAGCCGAAGTTGTTGCGGATGTTATTGGAGAACTTGGTCAGCAGCTTGGTGCTTACCACGTCGAACTGGTGCTCGGAGGTCGCCAGGTCGGCGCGTTCCAGGATCACCGCCGTGGCCGCGTCGCCGAAGATGAAATGGCTGTCGCGGTCGCGGAAGTTCAGGTGGCCGGTGCAGACTTCCGGGTTGACCATCAGGATCGCCCGGGCCTGGCCCAGTTGGATGCTGTTGGCGGCGTTCTGGATTCCGAAGGTGGCCGACGAGCACGCCACGTTCATGTCAAAGCCGAAGCCTTCAATGCCCAGGGCTTCCTGGACTTCAATGGCGATGGCCGGGTAGGCACGCTGCAGGTTGGAGCAGGCGACGATCACGCCGTCGATGTCGGCCGCGGTCTTGCCGGCACGTTGCAGGGCCTGTTCGGCAGCGCCGACGGCCATCTGGCAGAGCACCGACCACTCGTCGTTGCTGCGCTCGGGCAGGCGCGGGGCCATGCGCTGCGGGTCGAGAATGCCGTCCTTGTCCATCACGAAGCGGCTCTTGATACCCGATGCTTTTTCAATGAACGCCGCGCTGGATTCGGTCAGCGCCTGCACATCACCACGCTCGATGGCGGCGGCGTTGTCGCTGTTGAACTGTTGCACGTAAGCATTGAAAGACTGCACCAGCTCTTCGTTGGAGATGCTGTTGGCCGGGGTGTACAGGCCGGTGCCGCTGATGACGACGTTATGCACGGTCGTTCCTCTAAATCTGTCAGGCAGAAGATATTGGTACCGTCGTACCAAACTTTAAGTCGTTCGATGCCGTCCAGCGGGCATCAAACTGGCAACGCTTTATTCCATCGCGCCGTGGCTGCGCACCAGCCTGTCACGACGATCCCGGCATTTATAGGCGCGAAGTTTGCCACAAACCTCGATATTTGGCGCTATCTGCGGACAAACACCGGTTTGCCTTGGAATGCATTCAAAATGTGGGAGCTGGCTTGTGTGGGAGCTGGCTTGCCCGCGATAGCATCACCGCGGTGTGACCAACACACCGAGGTGATGCTATCGCGGGCAAGCCGGCTCCCACACAAGCCAGCGCCTACAGGGGATGTATCAGGCTTCGACCAAAGACCATTGCTTGCTCAGGCGCTTGTCGGAAATCGGCACTTTGGTGCCCAACTGCTGAGCAAACAATGACACCCGGTATTCCTCCAGCCACCAGCGGTACAGCTCCAGCTGGGGGTCGCGCTTACCTTCCTGGGCATGCTTTTTCAGGCGGTTTTCGTACTGGGTCCACAGGCCCGCCAGCTCTCCGCTCCACACCCGGTCCTTTTGCACCTGGCTCGGCAGCTTCTCCAGGCGCAGTTCGATGGCCTTGAGAAAGCGCGGCAATTCCTTGAACCATTGTGCCGGGGTTTCCCGCACAAAACCGGGATAGACCAGGTGGCTGAGCTGCTGCTTGATATCGTTCAAGGCCACGGCCTGGGCCAGGTCGATCTTGCCCTTGAAGCGTTTTTGCAGGCCATGCCAGAGTTTCAGCACCTCCAGGGTCAGGCGCGCCAGGCGCTCGGCGTGTTCGGTCCAGCTGCCGCGCTTGCGCTCGGCCAACGCCGCCAACCCGGCGCCATCACGTGGCAGGCTGGCTTCGCCCTCGAGCACGCAGGTGTCGAGGCTGGCCAGCAGGATGTCCTCCACCAGCGCATCAATGCGCCCCAGTTCGCGGTACATCAGGCCCAGTTCGGTCAGGCCCGGCAACTTGCCACGCAGGAATTTCGCCGGTTCCGCCAATTGCTGCATCAGCAAACGCTGCAACGCACGACGGTGCTGGAATTCGGCCTCGGCGGCGGTGGAGAAACGCCCTTCCTTGACCGTGCCGTTTTCTTCCACCAATGCCGGGTACACCGTCATCGACAGGCCAGCGATTTTTTGCTGGGTCTTCTCGGCCACTGCCGCGAACACCTTGGCCTCCACCGGTTGCTGGCTCTTTGCGGTTTGCGGCACGGCCAACGCGGCCTGGCTGGCCTCGGCGAACCGCGCGGTCAGTTCGGCCAGGTCGCGGCCTTCGCCAAGGAACTTGCCCTGACCGTCGACCACTTCCAGGTTCATCTTCAGGTGGTTCTCCACCTGCTGCGCCGCTTCGGCCCAGGCTTCATCGCTGACCCGCGCACCGGTCATGCGCAGCAACTCGCGGCCCAACGCCTGGGGCAACGAGCCCTGGCCGAATTCGATGCGTTGCAGCGCGGCCTTGACGAAGTCCGGCACCGGCACGAAGTTCTTGCGTAGGGCCTTGGGCAGGTTGCGCACCAGGGCGATGCACTTGGCTTCGATCACCCCCGGCACCAACCATTCCAGGCGCTCCGGCGGCAAGGCTGGCAAGAGCGGCGCCGGCACGCGCAGGGTCACGCCGTCGCGGGGGTGGTTGGGTTCGAAGTGGTAACTCAACGCCAGTTCCAGGTCACCCAGGTGCAGGGTGTCCGGGTAATGCAGGGCGGTGACCTCACTGGCCTCGCGGGCCAGTACGTCTTCTTCGCGCATGATCAACAGCTGCGGGTTCTTCTGGCTGTTGACTTTGTACCAGCTGTCGAACGTGGCGGTCTGGTGGATCTCGGCCGGCAGACGCGCGTCGTAGAACGCGTAGAGAGTTTCTTCATCGGCCAGGATATCGCGCCGACGCGCCTTGGCTTCCAGCTCATCCAGTTGCTCCAGCAGTTGCTGGTTGGCCGCCAGGCACTTGGCGCGGGACTGAATCTCACCCCGCACCAGGCCTTCACGGATAAACAACTCGCGGGACACCACCGGATCGACCGGCCCGTAATGCACCGGCCGGCGCCCGACCACAATCAGCCCGAACAAGGTGATCTGTTCAAACGCCACGACCTGGCCGCGCTTCTTCTCCCAATGGGGTTCGAAGTGGTTCTTCTTGATCAGGTGCCCGGCCAGCGGTTCGATCCAGTCGGCATCGATCTTGGCCACCATGCGCGCATACAGCTTGGTGGTTTCCACCAGTTCGGCGGTCATCAGCCATTGCGGACGCTTCTTACCGATGCCCGACGACGGGTGAATCCAGAAGCGCCGCTGACGCGCGCCCAGGTAGTCACCGTCTTCGGTTTTCTGGCCGATCTGGCTGAGCAGGCCGGAGAGCACGGCCTTGTGTAGTTTCGGGTAGTCGGCCGGGTCCTTGTTGAGGGTGAGCTGCATGTCACGGCAGATCAAGCTCAACTGACGATGGGAGTCACGCCACTCGCGCAGGCGCAGGTAGTTGAGGAAGTTCTTGCGGCACCAATTGCGCAGCGGGCTGGCGGTCAGTTCCTGGCGTTGCTCTTCAAAACCGCGCCACAAATTGACCAGCCCGGCGAAGTCCGAGTCCGTGTCCTTCCACTGTGCGTGGGCCTGGTCGGCGGCCTGTTGACGCTCCGGTGGGCGCTCGCGCGGGTCCTGGATCGACATGGCGCTGGCCACGATCAGCACTTCCTGCAAGCTGCCGAGCTTGGCCGCTTCGAGCAGCATGCGACCCATGCGCGGGTCCACCGGCAGGCGCGCCAGTTGGCGGCCCAATGGCGTGAGCTGGCTGTTGCGGTCCACCGCCGAGAGTTCTTGCAGCAGGTTAAAACCGTCGCTGATGGCCTTGCCATCCGGTGGCTCGATAAACGGGAAGTCGGTGATCTCGCCCAGCCGCAAATGCAGCATCTGCAGGATTACGGCAGCGAGGTTGGTGCGCAGGATCTCGGGGTCGGTGAATTCCGGGCGCCCGATAAAATCTTCTTCGCTGTACAGCCGCACGCAAATGCCCGGCTCAACCCGGCCGCAACGGCCTTTACGCTGGTTGGCACTGGCCTGGGAAATCGCCTCAATCGGCAGGCGCTGCACCTTGGCGCGGTAGCTGTAGCGGCTGATGCGTGCGGTGCCGCTGTCGATCACATAACGAATGCCCGGTACGGTCAGCGAGGTTTCGGCAACGTTGGTGGCCAGCACCACACGGCGGCCCGGGTGGGATTGGAAAATGCGCTGCTGTTCGGCCGGCGACAGGCGTGCGTACAGCGGCAGGATTTCGGTGTGCTTGAGCTGGGCCTTGCGCAGCATGTCGGCGGCGTCGCGGATCTCGCGCTCGCCGGGCAGGAACACCAACACGTCACCGGGGCTGCGCCGTTCGCTGCGCTCATAGGCGGCGATCTCATCGAGGGTGGCGAGGATCGCCTGGTCGACGGTGAGGTCGTCCTCGACGCGGTTGCCCTCCTCGTCCTGTTCCAGGGTCAGCGGGCGATACCAGGTGTCGACCGGGAAGGTACGGCCCGACACCTCGACAATCGGCGCGTCGTCAAAATGCTTGGAGAAGCGCTCGAGGTCGATGGTCGCCGAGGTGATGATGACTTTGAGGTCCGGGCGACGCGGCAGCAGGGTCTTCAGGTAGCCCAAAAGGAAATCGATGTTCAGGCTGCGTTCGTGGGCTTCGTCGACGATGATCGTGTCGTAGCGTTCCAGGTAGCGGTCGTTCTGGGTTTCCGCCAGCAGGATGCCGTCGGTCATCAGCTTGATCAGCGTGTTGGAATCACTCTGGTCTTCGAAGCGCACCTGGTAGCCGACCAGCGCGCCCAGTGGCGTGCCCAGTTCTTCGGCGACCCGGCTGGCCACGCTGCGCGCCGCGATCCGGCGTGGCTGGGTGTGACCGATCAGGCCGAACTGGCCACGGCCAATTTCCAGGCAGATCTTCGGCAGCTGGGTGGTTTTGCCCGAGCCGGTTTCGCCGGCAATGATCAGCACCTGGTGCTTGTTCAAGGCCTCTTTGATTTCATCACGCTTGGCGGCAATCGGCAGGCTGTCGTCATAACGGATCAACGGCAGGCTGGCACGCCGCGCCGTAACCTGGGCGCAGGAGGCCTGCATGCGCGCCACCCATTGCGCCAACTTGTCCTCGTCGGGCTTTTTGCGCAGCTCAAGCAATTGCCGCCGCAAGCGGTGGCGGTCGGCGAGCATGGCGTGATCGAGGGTTTTGAGCAGTTGGTCGATAGTGGGCGCTTGGTCAGTCATCAGCTACTTGACGGTCATCTGTATAGGCACGGCCGGCAAGTGTGGCAGAAAAGCGTCTCGTCTGGCAGGCGGCTGAGCGGCATCAAGGATAAACCCAATCAAATGTGGGAGCGGGCTTGCCCGCGATTACGATCTGTCAGCAACACCTCTACCGCCTGATACACCGCTATCGCGGGCAAGCCCGCTCCCACACAAGCCCTCCCACAAGGAGCAGGCGTTAGAGCGGGTCCTTGCGCCGGTACGGGAACACATCGATGACCTTGCCCGCGCGAATCGCTTCCTGCAGGCCCTTCCAGTAGTCGGCGTTGTACAACTCGCCGTGCAGCTCATCGAACAGCTGGCGCTGGCTGGCGTCGGCGAACAGGAACGGCGGGAATTCCTCGGGGAACACATCGAGCGGGCCTATGGAGTACCAGGGTTCGGAGGCCATTTCGTCCTCGGGGGTGCGCGGCGCGGGGATATGGCGGAAGTTGGCTTCGGTGAGAAAGCAGATTTCGTCGTAGTCGTAGAACACCACGCGACCGTGGCGGGTGACGCCGAAGTTTTTCAGCAGCATGTCACCGGGGAAGATATTCGCCGCCGCCAATTGCTTGATGGCCAGGCCGTAGTCTTCCAGGGCTTCGCGGACCTGGGCGGGGTTGGCGTTGTCGAGGTAGAGGTTGAGCGGGGTCATGCGCCGTTCGGTCCAGCAGTGGCGGATCAGCACCGTATCGCCCTCCACTTCGACGGTGCTGGCCGCGACTTCCAGCAGTTCCGCCAGGCAGTCGGGCTCGAACTTGCTCAGGGGAAAACGAAAATCGGCGAACTCCTGGGTATCAGCCATGCGCCCGACCCGGTCGACACTTTTAACCAGCCGATACTTCTCGATCACGGTGGCGCGGTTGACGTTTTTCGACGGCGAAAAACGGTCCTTGATGATCTTGAACACGGTGTTGAAGCCCGGCAACGTGAACACGCTCATAACCATGCCACGCACGCCCGGGGCCATGATGAAGCGATCATCGGTGGTGGCCAGGTGGTTAATCAGCGCGCGATAGAACTCCGACTTGCCGTGCTTGTAGAAGCCGATGGAGGTGTACAGCTCGGCGATGTGCTTGCCCGGCAGGATGCGCCTGAGAAAGCCGATGAATTCCGCCGGCACCGGCACGTCGACCATGAAGTAGGAACGGGTGAAGGAGAAGATGATCGACACGTCGGCTTCGTCGGTGATCAGCGCATCGATCTGGATGCCGCGCCCCTCGCGGTGCAGCAACGGGATCGCCAGCGGCCACTGTTCGTCGCGGGTGTAGAGGCGACCCACCAGGTAGGCGCCTTTGTTGCGATAGAGCACCGAGGAGAACAACTCGACGTTGAGGTCCGGGTCTTTGCACACCCAGTCCGGCAGGTTTTCCCGTAGCTGGGCTTCAAGGCGACGCAGATCAGCTGGCAGGTCGGCGTAGGGTTCGCTGAAGCGGTAGTCGGCAAACACCTGCGCCAGCATCTGGGCAATCTTGCCATTTGGCGTGTAGGTGCGGGTTTGCGCCGCCCGCGCCCGGCGCAGGCTGGGCCGGGTGGTGTGGATGAACATGCAGCCGTCGCTGATCAGGTCGTGGCTGAACAGGCCGCAGAAGATCGAGTTGTACCAGGTCTCGGACAGCTCATCGTCAAAGCGCAGGTCGATCAAGCCGATGTAGGCGCTTTTGACCAGGGGCCAGGCGCCCACCTCCAACAACACCGCCTCGTCGAAGCTGGCTCGCAAGCGCGCCGTGACTTCGCCGACCTTTTCTTCATACAGGTTGATCCGCGCCGCCGACGCCGCCTGCCCTAGCTGCCACTGCGCCTTCTCGAACCGCTCGCGGGCACCGTCGGTGATCTGGCGGAAATGCTCACGGTAGTCGTCGAAGCCATCGAGGATCATCCGGGCGATGGCGGGGGCGGATTGCGACATGCGGGAAACCTCTGGCGGGCATCTGGAAGCCCTGAGCTTAGCCAGTGAATAGAAGCAGGAGAAGGAGGATTTTTCGCGGCAGGTTGTACAGCTTTGCGCACTTCGTACATTTATTTTCAATTTTCATAATTCGACCACTCGGTCAGTAAATGCACCAAAAAGTCGCACGAATCGCTACCCGCCCTCACCTGCACGCCTGAATCGGCGGGGCTTGGCGCTTTTGCACGGTAAAACCCGCTATGTCACTGAAGTTCACCGTTTGTAACCATCTTGATACAGCGTAAGGGAAACCCTGATTACCACCTTAGTGGCACTTTGATATATAGCGCGCCCTCTCCCACCCTAACAAGGTCTGAAGACCGATCCGGGAACAGGTTCTAATCGCCCAAGGAGCATTGAGATGTCATTGAGGAACATGAGGATCGGATTGCGTGCCAGTCTGAGTTTTGGGGTTTTGGCCAGCATGTTGGTGATTGTCGGCCTGTTTGGCTTGGGGCAGATGGCCAAGCTGCGCGAAAGTGCACTGGTCATCGAAGATTCGTGGATGCCGAGCATCGAGAGCATCCACGACGCCGCCGCCTGTATCGCCAGCATCCGCCTGGAGGCCTTGCGCTTGGCGACCACCGACGAGTCGCGGGTGCGGGATAACAGCAAAAGCCTGATCACTCGCCAGCGCAGCGAACTGCAAACCTTGCTCGATCACCACCAAGACCTGCTCAGCGGCGATGAAGAACGCGAGATGCTCACGCAACTCAAGGCCAACGTGAACACCTATGTGACCATCGTCGGGCAGATGGTCGCCCTGGTCGACAAGGACCAGCAGCAAGACGCCATCGACTTGCTCACCAGCCGCCTGGCGCCCCAGGGCACCGTCCTCAATAAAAGCCTGGAGGACATGATTACCTTCAACCAGAAAGGCGTGGAAGACGCCGCTGGCCTCGCCGCGCAGATGTACACCAACGCCCAGTGGGTGGTCGGCCTGATCATCCTGTGTGCCCTGATTGCCACATTGCTGCTGGCCTGGCTGCTGACCCGCAGCATCACGGCGCCCATCGGCCAGGCCTTGGCCGTGGCCCGCACCATCGCCGGTGGCGACTTGAGCCAGCCGATCGTGGTGCACGGGCAGGACGAACCGGCCCAACTGCTGACTGCCCTCTCCACCATGCAGGTGCAACTGCAAACCACCATCCGTGGCATCAGCGAGTCGGCGCAGCAACTGGCCTCTGCCGCCGAAGAGATGAGTTCGGTGATGGAACAGAGCACCCGCGGCCTGCAGGCGCAGAACGATGAAATCGAACAAGCCGCCACGGCCGTGAACGAGATGAGCGCAGCGGTGGACGAGGTGGCAGGCAATGCGGTGTCCAGCGCCGAGGCGTCCAAGGCCTCCGATGAGGACAGCAAGCACGGCCACTACCAGATCAGCGAAACCATCAGCTCGATCCAGAACCTGGTGGACGAAGTGCTCGGTGCCTCGACCAAGGCCGAAGGCCTGGCCGTGCAAGCCCAGGACATCAGCAAGGTGCTGGAAGTGATCCGCGGCATCGCCGGGCAAACCAACCTGCTGGCACTGAACGCTGCCATCGAAGCCGCCCGCGCCGGTGAAGCCGGGCGCGGTTTTGCGGTGGTCGCCGATGAGGTGCGTTCCCTGGCCCAACGTACCCAGGACTCCACCGAAGAAATCGAGCAGATGATCACCGGTATCCAGCAAGGCACCCAAGGCACCGTCGAGGCGCTCAACAGCAGCGCCGAACACGCCGGCCAGACCCTGCAACGGGCCAACAGCGCCGGCAGCGCGCTGGAAAAAATCACCGCCGCCATCTCGCAGATCAGTCAGCGCAACCTGGTGATCGCCAGCGCCGCCGAGCAGCAGGCGCTGGTCGCCCGCGAAGTGGACCGCAGCCTGGTGAACATCCGCGATCTGTCCACCCAAACGGCTGCCGGCGCCACGCAGACCTCGGCCGCCAGCCAGGAATTGTCGCGCCTGGCGGTGGACCTGAATGGGCTGGTCACACGGTTTGTCCTGTAATCCGTCAAGGCGTCGTGCAACACTCGCCGCCTGATGGATGTAGGAGTATTTCGTGAGACCTGTCGACACCTTGTACCTGCTGGGGCTGGCTGCTATCTGGGGCGCCAGCTTCCTGTTCATGCGCATCATCGCGCCGGAGATCGGCACCGTGCCGACGGCGTTTTTTCGCGTGTCGATTGCCGCCGCCGGTTTGCTGGTGATCCTGGCGGTGATGCGGGTGAACTGGGACTTCCAGGGCAAGTTCAAGACGGTGTTGCTGCTGGGGGTGATCAACTCCGGGATCCCCGCGACCATGTACTCGGTGGCGGCCCAGGTGCTGCCAGCGGGTTACTCGGCGATCTTCAACGCCACCACGCCGTTGATGGGTGTGTTGATCGGCGGGTTGTTCTTCAGCGAGCGCCTCACTCCGTCGAAAATCGCCGGCGTGACCCTGGGCCTGTTTGGCGTGGGCGTGCTGACCCGCGCCGGGCCGGTGGCGTTTGACCTGCAATTGTTGATGGGTGCGCTGGCCTGCCTGCTGGCGACCACGTGCTACGGCTTCGCCGGGTTCCTGGCACGACGCTGGCTGGATCAGCGCGGGGGGCTGGACAGTCGCCTGTCAGCGTTGGGCAGCATGCTCGGCGCGACGTTGTTCCTGCTGCCGTTCTTTGCCTACAGCGCCATCAGCCATCCGCCCGCCAGCTGGGGTGGTTGGCAAGTGTGGTTGTCGTTGCTGGGGCTCGGGCTGGTGTGCACGGCGTTTGCCTACATTCTTTACTTCCGGCTGCTGTCGTCCATCGGGCCGGTGAAGTCGATGACGGTGACCTTCATGATTCCGCCGTTTGGCGTGTTGTGGGGGGCGTTGCTGCTGGATGAGCCGCTGTCGATGGCGCATCTGTATGGCGGGGTGTTGATTGCGGGGGCGCTTTGGCTGGTGCTGCGCCCTAAAAAAATCCTGTAGGAGCCCGGGGGGGGGGGGGGGGGGGGGGGGGGGGGGGGGGGGGGGGGGGGAGGGGGGGGGGGGGGGGGGGGGGGGGGGG
>NZ_JBWKRS010000016.1:95520-131355 GCF_059419385.1 Pseudomonas sp. GW821-FHT05H12
CCCCCCCCCCCCCCCCCCCCCCCCCCCCCCCCCCCCCCCCCCCCCCCCCCCGGGCTCCTCCCGGGGTGTGTTGCGTCAGTTTTTACGGAAGACGAACACCAGGCCGATGATGATCAAGCCCATCCCCAGCAGGCTCAACATCGCCAGCCTGTTGCCGAAGATCAGGTAGTCCATCACCGCCGTCACGGCCGGCACCAGGTAGAACAGGCTGGTGACATTCACCAGGTTGCCCCGGGCGATCAGGCGGTACAGCAACAGCGTTGCCAGCAAAGACACCACCAACCCCATCCACAGCACCGGCACGAAAAAGCCCTTGCTGTGTTCAAAGTGGAACGGTTGGAACGGCACGAATACCGCGCACAACAGCAAGCCCGCCAGGTATTGCACCGGCAGTGTGCCCAGGGGGTTATCGGTGATGCGCTTTTGCATGATCGAACCAAAGGTCATGCTGGCCAGTGCCAACAGCCCGAACAGCATCCCTGCCAGAGACATGCCCGACATGCCGATGCCTTGGTAGACCACCATGATCAACCCCGCCAGGCCCAGCCCCAGGCCGAACATCCGGCGCCAGGAACGTTGGCGTTCCATCAGCACCACGGTGAGGATCGGTTGCACGCCCATGATGGTTGCCATCACGCCGGGCGTGACTTTGAGGTCGAGGGCCAGCAGGTAAAAAATCTGATAAGCCCCCAACAGCACCAATCCGGTTGCTGCCGCATACAGCAGGGGTTTGCCGGGGCGCGGCAACTTCAATTTGAGGACCGGCACCAGGATCACCAGGCCCGCAAGGGCGATGGCAAAGCGCATCAGCAGGAACGCAAAGGGTGACGCATGGGCCAAGCCCCACTTGGAGAAAATCGCCCCGCTGCTCCACAGCAGGACAAACAGGCTCGTCGAGGCCGCCGCGGCCACGGATTGTTTCGAAAGAACAGACATGGTTACCACCTGTCATCAGGCAAAAAAAGCCGATTCAGCAGACGCTGAAATGCATTAGGTTTTTTTCAGGCGGGCAGACGGGAACAGCAGAGCTGATCAGCCCGAAATGCCAACACCCGGCGGTGATACGACTGCGTACACCGGCGTGCTACTGACAGGAGGGGGGTAGTGACTGATCTGCGCAGGCTGCTTTTCCCCGCACGGCACGACCACAGCGTTGACCGCTGAATCGACTACCGCTATGCGCTGGAAAGCTGGCATGTGCTGATCTTTTTGAAGGGAGGGATGCCGACCGACTATAACCAGCCGCAAACATATTTTGCAATAACTCCTCCGGGTCTTTTTGCGTGGAGGAGTTTTCATGCGGCGGCAAAACACCGGTCGCTATAATGCCGCCGGTTTTTTCCAAGGATTTCACATGATCGCTCTGCCCTGGCTGTACCTGGTGCTTCTCTCCATTGGCTACTCAGTGGCTTTGATCTACGGGCAACTGGGCCTGCTCGCGGCCGTCTCGGTCGGCCTGTTGCTGATCGCCGGCTACGCGGTGCGCCAGCAACGCACGCCCTGGGCGCGCTACCTCGGCCACGGTTTGTTCATCGTCCTGGCGCTGGGCCTGGCGATGCACTGGTTGCCGGGTTTCTACAACGGGCGCGGCATCGACCCGCAACGGTTGACCCCGGACGCCGTGCCGTTCTCGATGTACCTGAACCAGGACAAACCCCTGATCGGTTTCTGGCTGCTGCTGGCCTGCCCGTGGATCGTTGCGCGACGGACGTTGCGGCTGTCGATTTGCGTGGCGGCACTGGCGTTGGCCCTGACGGCTGTTGCAGCGCTAGGCGGGGCGGCGTTGCTGGGGATTATCAGTTGGGCACCAAAGTGGCCGGAACAGGCGTGGTTATGGGTGTTGAACAACCTGTTGCTGGTGACTTTGGTGGAAGAGGCACTGTTTCGCGGTTACATCCAGGGCGGCTTGAGCCAACGTTTCAAACACCTGCCGTATGGGGAGAACCTCGCACTCTTGCTCGCCTCACTGCTGTTCGGCCTGGCGCACCTCGGCGCGGGCTGGCATTGGGTGCTGCTGGCGAGCATCGCCGGGGTCGGTTATGGCCTGGCGTACCGGTTTGGCGGGCTGGGTGCAGCGATTGCCACGCATTTTGGCTTGAATCTGCTTCACTTCGGGTTGTTTACCTACCCAATGCTGGCCGGCTGATTGCCCTCTGTAGGAGCGAGCTTGCTCGCGAAAAGCCCGTGAACGCCGCGTTTAACCATAAACCCTGCGTTATCGTTGGCGACCTTCGCGGGCAAGCCCGCTCCTACAGGGGTTATGTACCCAATGCTGGCCAGTCGATTGTTGCAAAAATAAGTTAAATAAACGCCTGACCCTGCCGATACCCCTTGAAAGCCTTGCGGATTGAACAATCATGCGTAATAACCAACCCGTTACCCAGCGCGAACGTACCTTCCCCGCTCAGCAACGGTTGATCTCCACCACAGATGCCAAGGGTGTCATCACTTACTGCAACGACGCGTTTGTCGAAATCAGTGGGTTCACCCGTGACGAGCTGATTCGTGCCCCGCACAATCTGGTGCGTCACCCGGACGTTCCGGCGGCTGTGTTCGCGCACATGTGGTCGACGCTCAAACAAGGCTTGCCATGGATGGGCATTGTCAAGAATCGCTGCAAGAGCGGTGATCACTATTGGGTTAACGCCTATGTGACCCCCGTTTTCGACGGCAACCAGGTGATCGGCTACGAATCGGTGCGCATCAAGCCCACCGCCGAGCAGATCCGCCGGGCCGAAGCGCTCTACCAACGCATCAACCAAGGCAAGTCTGCCGTTCCCCAGCGGGACAAGTGGCTGCCGGTGCTGCAGGACTGGCTGCCGTTTATCCTGGTTAGCCAATTGAGCTTCATGATCGGCGCGTCGCTGAATTCCCATTGGGGCTTCGCCCTGGCGGCAGGGTTGTCGGTGCCGTTGGGCCTGCTGGGCCTGAGCTGGCAGCAGCGCGGCCTCAAGCGCTTGTTGCGCTTGGCCGAGCAGACCACCTCCGACCCGTTGATCGCACAGATGTACACCGACAGCCGTGGCGCACAAGCGCGCCTGGAGATGTCGATCCTCAGCCAGGAAGCACGCCTGAAGACCTGCCTCACACGCTTGCAGGACACGGCCGAGCACCTGAACGATCAAGCCGCGCAGTCCAACACCCTGGCGCACAACAGCTCCAGCGGCCTGGAGCGCCAGCGCGTGGAAACCGAGCAAGTGGCCACCGCCGTCAACCAGATGGCCGCGACCACCCAGGAAGTCGCCAGCCACGTACAGCGCACAGCCGATGCGACCCAGGAGGCCAACCGCCTCACCGGTCGAGGTCGCGATATCGCCGGGGAAACCCGCGAGGCGATTCAGCGCCTGTCCGTTGCCGTGGGTGAAACGGGCGTGACCGTCACCCAGCTGGCTAAAGACAGCGATGAGATCGGCGGCGTGGTCGATGTGATCAAAGGCATTGCCGACCAGACCAACCTGCTGGCACTGAACGCGGCTATTGAAGCGGCCCGTGCAGGTGAGATGGGCCGTGGTTTTGCGGTGGTGGCGGACGAAGTGCGCCAACTGGCGCAGCGCACCGCCGAATCCACCGGTCAGATCCACGCCCTGATCGCCAAGCTGCAGCAGACCGCCGCCGCCGCCGTGCAAACCATGGACGCCGGGCATCGCCAGGCCGAAGAAGGTGTGGCGCGGGTGATGGAAGCGGACCAGGCATTGGTGGGCATCAGTGAAGCAGTGGCGCATATCACCGACATGACCACCCAGATCGCGGCAGCGACCGAAGAGCAAAGCTCGGTGGCCGAAGAGATCAGCCGCAACATCAGCACCATTGCGCTGTTGGCGGACCAGACGTCGGAGCAGGCGTTGAACTCGGCGCAGTTGAGTGAAGAGCTGACCCATACCGCCAATACCCAGTATTCGCTGGTAGAGCGTTTCAACCGGTAAACCGCTATCGCCGGCAAGCCGGCTCCTACAGGGGTTACGTAAACCTTGTAGGAGCCGGCTTGCCGGCGATGACGGCCTAAAGGACAGCGAGAAACCCAGCCACTTTCACCGCCGCGGCCTCCAGGTGCTGCTCATGACTAAACCCCGACGCCTTCAACGGCTTCAAGTCATGATCCCCCGCCACCCGCCACATCACCTCGATACTCGGCGACAGCTCATACCCTTCCACCGCCGCCCGATTGCCCAGGGCATCCCGCTCACCCTGCACAATCAAAGTACGCGTCTTCAGCGCCACCAGATGCTCGACCCGTGGTTTCTCCGGTTTACCCACGGCATAAAACGGATACCCCAGGCACACCAACCCATCGGCACCCAACTCATCCGCCAACAAACTGGCCATGCGCCCGCCCATGGACTTGCCGCCAATCGCCAGTTTCCCAGCGACATGACGTCGCACCTGCGCATACACCTCACGCCAGGCGTCCAGCAGTTTCGGCGCCGGATTCGGTGGGCGCTTGCCGCCGTCCACACGGCGCTGGGCCATGTAGGGAAATTCGAAGCGAACCACGTTGACGCCATGCCCGGCAAGGCGTGCAGCCATGTCGTTCATGAAGGATGAGTCCATCGGCGCGCCGGCGCCGTGCGCCAAAATCAGCGTCACAGGCTCGCGTCCCGCAACGGGCGGGGCGACATCCCACAACCACCCGTGTTCCCGCACACACTGCGCCCATTGATCCCCGTCAATACTGGCCTTGTGCTCTTCTCCCATGCTTGCCTCGCTTTTTAGTCTGCCTATAACTCCAACCCAAGTGCCGCATCTGCTTGGGTTGAACCGTGGATGGGGAACCATGAACACTACTTTAAGTACCGCCTATAACTACAAGGTGGTCCGCCAATTCGCCATTATGACGGTGGTGTGGGGCATCGTCGGCATGGGGCTCGGGGTTTTTCTCGCTGCCCAATTGGTCTGGCCTGCACTCAACTTCGATCTGCCGTGGACCAGCTTCGGCCGCCTGCGTCCGTTGCACACCAACGCGGTGATCTTCGCCTTCGGTGGCTGCGCGCTGTTCGCCAGCTCCTTCTACTCGGTGCAACGCACCTGCCAGACCCAGTTGTTCGCGCCGAAGATCGCCGCGTTCTGCTTCTGGGGCTGGCAACTGGTCATCCTGTTGGCCGCGATCACCTTGCCACTGGGCTACACCAGCTCCAAAGAATACGCCGAGCTGGAATGGCCGATCGACATCCTGATCACCATCGTCTGGGTGGCCTACGCCATTGTGTTCTTCGGCACGGTGATGAAGCGCACCACCAAGCACATCTACGTCGGCAACTGGTTCTTCGGTGCGTTCATCATCACCGTGGCCATCCTGCATATCGTCAATAACCTGGAAATCCCGGTCAGCCTGACCAAGTCCTACTCCCTCTACGGCGGTGCGACGGATGCCATGGTGCAGTGGTGGTACGGGCACAACGCGGTAGGCTTTTTCCTCACCGCCGGTTTCCTGGGGATGATGTACTACTTCGTGCCCAAGCAGGCCGAGCGCCCGGTGTACTCCTATCGCTTGTCCATCGTGCACTTCTGGGCGCTGATCACCCTGTACATCTGGGCCGGCCCGCACCACCTGCACTACACCGCGCTGCCGGACTGGGCGCAGTCCCTGGGCATGGTGATGTCGCTGGTACTGCTGGCACCGAGCTGGGGCGGCATGATCAACGGCATGATGACCCTGTCGGGCGCCTGGCATAAGTTGCGCAGCGACCCAATCCTGCGCTTCCTCGTGGTGTCCCTGGCCTTCTACGGCATGTCGACCTTCGAAGGCCCGATGATGGCGATCAAGACCGTCAACGCCCTCTCCCACTACACCGACTGGACCATCGGCCACGTACACGCCGGCGCCCTCGGCTGGGTGGCGATGATCTCCATCGGCGCGCTGTACCACATGATCCCCAAAGTCTTCGGGCGCGAGCAGATGTACAGCCTCGGCCTGATCAACGCGCACTTCTGGCTGGCCACCATCGGCACCGTGCTCTACATCGCCTCGATGTGGGTCAACGGCATCGCCCAGGGCCTGATGTGGCGTGCGGTCAACGAAGACGGCACCTTGACCTACTCCTTCGTCGAAACCCTGGTGGCCAGCCACCCAGGCTTTATCGTGCGGCTGGTGGGCGGCGCCATCTTCCTCAGCGGCATGTTCCTGATGGCTTACAACACGTGGCGCACCGTGCGTTCGGCGCAACCGGCCGAAGTCACCGCTGCAGCGCAGCTGGCCTGAGGAGTCTGTGATGAAACACGAAACGATTGAAAAGAACGTCGGCCTGTTGATGCTGCTGATGGTGCTCGCCGTGAGCATCGGCGGCCTGACCCAGATCGTCCCGCTGTTCTTCCAGGACGTGACCAACAAGCCGGTGGAAGGCATGAAGCCCTACACCGCGTTGCAACTGGAAGGCCGCGACATCTACATCCGCGAAGGCTGCGTGCAGTGCCATTCGCAAATGATCCGCCCGTTCCGCGCCGAGACCGAGCGCTACGGCCACTACTCGGTGGCGGGCGAAAGCGTGTGGGACCACCCGTTCCTGTGGGGTTCCAAGCGCACCGGCCCGGACCTGGCCCGCGTCGGCGCACGCTACTCGGACGACTGGCACCGCGCCCACTTGTACAACCCGCGCAACGTGGTGCCCGAGTCGAAAATGCCGGCCTACCCGTGGCTGGTCACCGCCCCAGTCGACAGCAGCCACACCGAGACCAAGTTGAAAGTGATGCGCACCCTCGGCGTGCCGTACACCGACGACGACATCAGTGGCGCCGTGGCCAGCCTCAAAGGCAAGACCGAGATGGACGCGCTGGTTTCTTACCTGCAAGTGCTCGGCACTGCCATCAAGAGCAAGAGGTGAGCCATGGGATTTGAATTCGATGCAGGCACCATCCGCGGCCTCGGCACGCTGGTGGTCGCCATCGCCTTTATCGGCCTGTCGCTGTGGGTGTTCAACAACCGGCGCAATGCGGAATTCGAGCAGGCCCGCCTGCTGCCCTTCGCCGATGAACCTTCTCCATCCGACGCTCAAGAAGAGCCTGCAACAAGGAGCACTCGGCCATGACCCTATTCTGGAGTACATGGATCTGCGTACTGACCCTCGGCAGCCTGATCGGCCTGACTTGGCTGTTGATCGGCACCCGCAAGGGCGAGACCAAGGGCAGCGTGGACCAGACCATGGGCCACGCCTTCGACGGTATCGAGGAATACGACAACCCACTGCCCCAGTGGTGGTTCATGCTGTTCGCCGGCACCCTGGTGTTTGCGGTCGGCTACCTAATCCTCTACCCGGGTCTGGGCAACTGGAAAGGCGTGCTGCCGGGCTATGAAGACGGCTGGACCCAGACCAAGGAATGGGACAAGGAAATGGCCAAGGCCGACGCCAAGTTCGGGCCGATCTTCGCCAAATTCTCGGCCATGCCCCTGGAAGAAGTCGCCAAGGACCCGCAAGCGCTGAAGATGGGCGGGCGCCTGTTCGCCTCCAACTGCGCGGTGTGCCATGGCTCGGATGCCAAGGGCGCGTTTGGCTTCCCGAACCTGGCGGACGACATCTGGCGCTGGGGCGGTTCCGCCGAGGCAATCAAGACCACCATCCTCAACGGCCGCCACGCGGCGATGCCGGCCTGGGGTGACATGCTTGGCGACGAGGGTGTGAAGAACGTCGCCGCCTATGTGCGTCACGACCTGGCCAAGCTGCCTCTGCCGGCCGACAACACGGCCGATCTGGGCGCGGGTAAAACTGCATTCAACACCACTTGCGTGGCTTGCCATGGCCCTGAAGGCCACGGCATGGAAGCCATGGGCGCCCCGGACCTGACCAAGCCGGCCGGCTACATCTACGGCACCAGCCTGGCGCAGTTGCAGCAAACCATCCGCCACGGCCGCCAAGGCCAGATGCCGGCGCAGGAAGCGTTGCAGGGCAATGACAAGGTGCACTTGTTGGCGGCTTATGTTTACAGCCTGTCCCATGGGGACAAGCAGGTTGCAGAAGAGTAAACCTCGTCAACCAACAAGCCCCGCCCGGTGAAAACTGGCGGGGCTTTTTTGTGAGCCATCGCCTTGCAGACGACCGTTCGCGCCCCTGCAGTTGCCGCTCGCCACACCAAGGTAGTAACGTGGCTACATTCAGCTAGATGAAGGGAGCGCTCCCATGACCATCACCACCATTTCCAGTCGCGAATTCAACCAGGACACAAGCGGTGCCAAAAAAGCCACCCGCCAAGGGCCGGTTTTCATCACTGATCGCGGCAAGCCTGCTCATGTGCTGCTAAGCATTGAGGACTACCAGAAATTGACCGGCCTGAACGCCGACATCGTTGATCTTCTGGTCATGCCGGAAGCGGCCGATATCGACTTCGAAACCGAACGCGCCGTGATCACTCATCGCCCTGTGGACCTCTCTTGATGTACCTACTCGACACCAACGTAATCTCGGAGCTTCGTAAACCCCAGGCAGACGCAAACGTAGTCGCCTGGGCCAGAAGCGTCATCGCGCCGCGCATGTTCATCTCGGCGATTACCCTCAAAGAGTTGGAGACCGGGGTGTTACGCATCGAGCGGCGCGATTCGGCTCAAGGAAAGATATTGCGCACCTGGCTCAAGCGCCACGTGATGCCAGCGTTCGACGCCAGGATTCTGCCGGTGGACGCTGCCGTCGCGCTGCGCTGCGCTCACCTGCATGTTCCCGACAAGGCTAACGAAAGTGACGCACTGATCGCCGCGACGGCATTGGTCCACGGGCTGACGGTCGTCACGCGCAACGTCAGCGACTTCAAGTCCAGTGGCGTTGCCGTGATCAATCCGTGGGACGCGTGAACGGCCATCCTGCAAAAATCCCCCCTGCTTCACGCGTGAACTGATCCGGGCGCTTGAAGCTTTCACCACGCGACCTGTTGTCACACCCTTCACGCCCCCAACTTTCCCCTCCTGCCATTCGGGTCTACGCTTGTTCCCACAGTGGATCGGTATTGGCCGGTCGACGGCCGACTTGCACTCGATGGGTTGAACATTTCTGCTCGATGACAGGCGCAAAGGCTGGCAGTGATAGGCTGTCGTGCCACTGACCCCTTGTCACCCGAACAGCGTGTTTACACACACCAAGTTACAAGTCCCGCCTACCCGCAAATTTTCTTGTCCACTCGATCAGCTTTCTATTTTTGATTTTGTCCCTACTCAAAACATGGAAAGGGCGCAGAATCTGGCGTGGAACGCATTGATACAGGTCAGCCATTGCGTTGCAAAGGCCCCTCGCTTTCTACATACTTGCGGCCGATTTTACCTATAAAAAAACCTAAACCGTGGAACCTTAGAATGAGCACAGCAATCAGTCCGACTGCTTATAACTATAAGGTAGTCCGCCAGTTCGCCATCATGACGGTGGTCTGGGGGATCCTTGGCATGGGGCTCGGGGTGTTCATCGCCTCGCAACTGGTTTGGCCGGAATTGAATTTCGGTTTGCCATGGACGACCTTTGGCCGCCTGCGCCCGCTGCACACCAACCTGGTGATTTTCGCCTTCGGTGGATGTGCATTGTTTGCCACCTCCTACTATGTCGTGCAGCGAACCTGCCAGACGCGACTGATCTCCGACGGCCTCGCCGCCTTCACCTTCTGGGGCTGGCAAGCGGTCATCGTCGGCGCGGTAGTCACCCTGCCGCTGGGCTACACCACCACCAAGGAATACGCCGAGCTGGAATGGCCCATCGCCATTTTGCTCGCCATCGTGTGGGTGACCTATGCCGTGGTGTTCTTCGGCACCATCGTCAAGCGCAAGACCAAACACATCTATGTCGGCAACTGGTTCTACGGGGCCTTCATCCTCGTGACGGCGATGCTGCACATCGTCAACCACGCCTCCCTGCCGGTCAGCCTGTTCAAGTCCTACTCGGCCTACGCCGGGGCGACGGATGCGATGATCCAGTGGTGGTACGGCCACAACGCCGTGGGGTTCTTCCTCACCACCGGTTTCCTGGGGATGATGTACTACTTCGTGCCCAAGCAGGCCGAGCGTCCTATCTACTCCTATCGCCTGTCCATCGTGCACTTCTGGGCACTGATCACCCTGTACATCTGGGCCGGTCCGCACCACCTGCACTACACCGCGCTGCCGGACTGGGCGCAGTCCCTGGGCATGGCGATGTCGATCATCCTGCTGGCCCCGAGCTGGGGCGGCATGATCAACGGCATGATGACCCTGTCGGGCGCCTGGCATAAGTTGCGCACCGACCCGATCCTGCGCTTCCTCGTGGTGTCCCTGGCGTTCTACGGCATGTCGACCTTCGAAGGGCCGATGATGGCGATCAAGACCGTCAATTCGCTGTCCCACTACACCGACTGGACCATCGGCCACGTACACGCCGGCGCCCTCGGTTGGGTGGCGATGATCTCCATCGGCGCGCTGTACCACATGATCCCCAAACTGTTCGGTCGCCCACAGATGCACAGCGTTGGCTTGATCAACGCGCACTTCTGGCTGGCCACCATCGGCACCGTGCTCTACATCGCCTCGATGTGGGTCAACGGCATCACCCAGGGCCTGATGTGGCGTGCGATCAACGATGACGGCACCCTCACCTACTCCTTCGTCGAAGCGCTGCAAGCCAGCCATCCGGGCTACATCGTGCGCGCCCTGGGCGGTGCATTCTTTGCCTCCGGCATGTTCCTGATGGCCTACAACGTGTGGCGCACCGTGCGTGCCGCCGACCCGGTAGAAGCCGAAGCCGCCGCCAAGATCGCCGTTGTGGGAGCTCACTGATGAAGCATGAAGTAGTCGAGAAGAATATCGGCCTGCTGGCCTTCTTCATGGTCATCGCCGTGAGCATCGGCGGCCTGACCCAGATCGTCCCGCTGTTTTTCCAGGACGTGACCAACAAACCGGTCGAAGGCATGAAGCCGCGTACCGCCCTTGAGGTTGAGGGCCGTGACGTCTACATCGCCAACGGCTGCGTGGGTTGCCACTCGCAAATGATCCGTCCGTTCCGCGCCGAAACCGAACGCTATGGCCACTACTCGGTCGCCGGTGAAAGCGTGTGGGACCACCCGTTCCTGTGGGGCTCCAAGCGCACCGGCCCGGACCTGGCCCGTGTCGGCGGACGCTACTCCGATGACTGGCAGCGTGCGCATTTGTACAACCCGCGCAACGTGGTGCCTGAGTCGAAAATGCCGGCCTACCCGTTCCTCGTGGAAAACAAGCTCGACGGCAAGGACACCGCGAAGAAACTCGAAGTCTTGCGCACCCTGGGCGTGCCCTACACCGATGAAGACATCGCCGGTGCAGCCGCCGCCGTGAAGGGCAAGACCGAAATGGACGCACTGGTGGCCTACCTGCAAGGCCTGGGCACCATCATCAAAAGCAAACGGTGATCTTCATGGATATCGGGATGATTCGTGGCCTGGGCACCGTTGTGGTGATGGTGGCCTTTGTCGGCCTGGCGTTGTGGGTGTTCAGCCCCAAGCGCAAGTCGGAGTTTGAAGACGCGACCTTGCTGCCCTTTGCGGATGATCCCGAAGCCATCAAGCACGTCGAGCAAGCTTCTAGGAGTAACAAAGAATGACTACGTTCTGGAGTCTGTACGTCACAGTCCTCAGTCTGGGTACCATCTTCGCCCTGACCTGGCTGCTGCTGTCGACCCGTCGGGGGCAGCGCGCCGAACAAACGGACGAAACCGTCGGCCACTCGTTCGATGGCATCGAGGAGTACGACAACCCGCTGCCCAAGTGGTGGTTCATGCTGTTCGTTGCCACCATTATCTTTGCCCTCGGCTACCTGGCGTTGTACCCGGGCCTGGGCAACTGGAAAGGCCTGCTGCCGGGCTACAACTACCTCGACAACGACAAGCAAACCCCGTTTGCCAATGGCCAGACCGGCTGGACCGGCGTGCACGAATGGGAAAAGGAAATGGCCAAGTCGGACGCCAAGTTCGGCCCGATCTTCGCCAAGTTCGCCTCGATGCCGATTGAAGACGTTGCCAAGGACCCGCAAGCCTTGAAGATGGGTGGCCGCCTGTTCGCCTCCAACTGCTCGGTGTGCCACGGCTCCGACGCCAAGGGCGCCTATGGTTTCCCCAACCTGACTGACGCCGACTGGCGCTGGGGTGGCGAGCCGGCCACCATCAAGGAAACCATCATGAAGGGTCGCCATGCAGTGATGCCGGCCTGGCTGGATATCCTCAAGGAACAAGGCGTCAGCGATGTGGCCGCGTTCGTGGTGACCAACCTTGATGGGCGCAAGTTGCCCGAAGGCGCCAAAGCAGACGTGGCCAACGGCGAGAAACTCTTCGCCGCCAACTGCGTGGCCTGCCACGGCCCGCAAGGCAAAGGCACCCCCGCCATGGGCGCGCCCGACCTGACCCACCCGGGAGCGTTTATCTACGGTTCCAGCTTCGCCCAACTGCAGCAGACCATCCGCTACGGCCGCCAGGGCCAGATGCCTGCGCAGGAACAATTGCAGGGCAATGACAAGGTGCACTTGCTGGCGGCGTATGTTTACAGTTTGTCCCATGGGGATAAGAAGGCTGAGGAGCAGTAAGGCCAGCCTGGATTTTGGAACCACAGCAATCCCCATGTGGGAGGGGGCTTGCCCCCGATTGCAGTGTGTCAGTCAGTGCATCTGTCACTGATCCACCGCCATCGGGGGCAAGCCCCCTCCCACATTGGATCCGCAGTGTTTCAGAGGACCGAGCCAGCCAAAATCAACCCTACTTGCCAGATCAATTGATCCAGGTCACGTAGGTCGCCCCCTTTCAGCACCACCGGAGGCGTATTATTACGCCACTGCAACACCCCCAAATTTGACCCCGGTTGGCACGTACTGGCCGAGGCAAATCTCCACCGCCGTGGGATGCAATGATGAGCGACCAAATACCGGTACACGACGTTACCCCCCCAGCCAAGACCGTCGACCTCTACGCCTCGCGCGAGAAAATCTACACCCGCGCCTTCACCGGCCTGTTCCGCAACCTGCGCATGCTCGGCGGCGCTGCGTTGTTCCTGCTCTACTTCGGCACGGTGTGGCTGAACTGGGGCGGCCACCAGGCGGTGTGGTGGAACCTGCCGGAGCGTAAATTCTTCATTTTTGGCGCAACCTTCTGGCCCCAGGACTTCATCCTGCTCTCGGGCATTCTGATCGTGGCGGCCTTTGGCCTGTTCTTTATTACCGTCTACGCAGGCCGCGTGTGGTGCGGTTATACCTGCCCGCAAAGCGTGTGGACGTGGATCTTCATGTGGTGCGAAAAGGTCACCGAAGGCGACCGCAACCAACGCATCAAACTCGACAAAGCCCCCATGGGCGCCAACAAATTCCTGCGCAAGTTCAGCAAGCACACCCTGTGGTTGTTGATCGGTTTTGTCACCGGCATGACCTTCGTCGGTTACTTCTCCCCCATCCGCGAATTGGTGTTCGACTTCTTCACCGGCCAGGCCGATGGCTGGTCGTATTTCTGGGTCGGTTTCTTCACCCTCGCCACCTACGGCAACGCCGGCTGGCTACGTGAGCAGGTGTGCATCTACATGTGCCCGTACGCACGTTTCCAGAGCGTGATGTTCGACAAGGACACCCTGATCGTCTCCTACGACCCGCGCCGTGGCGAACTGCGTGGCCCGCGTAAAAAAGGCGTGGACTACAAGGCCCAGGGCCTGGGGGATTGCATCGACTGCACGATGTGCGTGCAGGTGTGCCCCACCGGTATCGACATCCGTGACGGCCTGCAAATCGAGTGCATCGGCTGCGCCGCGTGCATCGACGCCTGCGACAACATCATGGACAAGATGGAATACCCGCGCGGCCTGATCAGCTACACCACCGAGCACAACCTGTCGGGGCAGAAAACCCACAAGCTGCGCCCGCGCCTGATCGGTTACGCGCTGGTGCTGCTGGCGATGATCAGCCTGCTGGTGGCGGCGTTCTTCATGCGCTCGCTGGTGGGCTTCGATGTGAGCAAGGACCGCGTGCTGTACCGCGAAAACGCCGAAGGCCGCATCGAGAACGTCTACAGCCTGAAGATCATGAACAAGGATCAGCGCGACCACACCTACGTGCTCGACGCCGCAGGCCTGCCAGACCTCAAGCTGCAAGGCCGGCGTGAGATCAAGGTGGCGGCCGGCGATATCGTCAGCATGCCGGTGGAGCTGTCGAGTGCGCCGGAGCAATTGCCATCGAGCACCAACGAGGTCAAGTTCATCCTCACCGACGCCGATGACGCCAGCGTTCATATTGAAGCCAAGAGCCGATTCATCGGCCCCCAAGTTCGTTGACTATAGAGAGCAGAACAATGTCCGTAGCGACTGCCACAAGCCCCTGGTACAAGCACCTCTGGCCCTGGATCATCATCGGGATCCTGGCCTGCTCGGTGACCTTGACCCTGTCCATGGTAACCATCGCGGTGAACAACCCGGACAACCTGGTCAACGACAACTACTACGAGGCCGGCAAAGGCATCAACCGCTCCCTGGACCGCGAGCTGCTGGCCCAGACCCTGCAACTGCGCGCCAAGGTGCACCTGGACGAACTGACCGGTGAAGTCGACGTGCACCTGACCGGCAACAGCAACCCGGCCACCCTGGAACTCAACCTGATTTCCCCGACCCAGCCGGAAAAGGACCGCAAGATCAACCTGGCCCGCAGCGACACCGAACACGGCCGCTACATTGGCCAGGTCACCGACAAGGTCGAAGGCCGCCGTTTCGTGGAACTGCTGGGCGTCGAGGGCGACCGCACCTGGCGCATGTTTGAAGAAGAGCAGATCAGCCACGACAAGGACTTGCTGCTGGGCGATGAGCCATTACAGGGTGCTGAAGACCTGAAAAAGTAAAAAACTTGCGCTTCGCGCATCGCGGGCAAGCCCGCTCCCACATTGGATCGCAGTCTCCTGTGGGAGCCGGGCTTGCCCGCGATGAGGCCCTCCCAGCCGACTAAGATCTCTACCCATGACCACCCCCTGCTACCACTGCGCCCTCCCCGTCCCCGCGGGCAGCCGGTTCACCGCCATCATCCTCGGTGAGCGCCGCGAACTCTGCTGCCCAGGCTGCCAGGCCGTGGCCGAAGCCATCGTCGCCGGTGGCCTGGAAAGCTATTATCAGCACCGCAGCGAAGCCTCGGCGAACCCCGACGCACTGCCGGTGCAGTTGGTGGACGAACTGGCGCTGTATGACCGTGCCGACGTGCAAAAACCCTTCGTGCGCCACGCGGGCGATCTCGCCGAAACCACCCTGCTGATGGAAGGCATCAGCTGCGCCGCCTGTGGCTGGCTGATCGAAAAACACCTGCGCCGCCTGCCCGCCGTGGCCGAGGTACGGCTGAACCTGTCCAACCACCGTTTGCATGTGCAGTGGGCCGACGGGCAATTGCCGTTGAGCCAATTGCTCAGCGAGTTACGCCAGATTGGTTACGCCGCCCACCCCTATCAGGCCGACCGCGCCGCCGAACAACTGGCCAGCGACAACCGCCGCGCCTTGCGCCAACTGGGCGTCGCCGGGTTGCTGTGGTTCCAGGCCATGATGGCGACCATGGCCACCTGGCCCGAATTCAATATCGACCTGAGCCCGGAACTGCACGTCATCCTGCGCTGGGTGGCGATGTTCCTGACAACGCCCATCGTGTTCTACAGCTGCGCGCCGTTTTTCAAAGGCGCCCTGCGCGACCTGCGCACCCGTCACCTGACCATGGATGTCTCGGTGTCCCTGGCCATCGGCGGCGCTTACCTGGCGGGTATCTGGACCGCCATCACCGGCGTGGGCGAGCTGTATTTCGACGCGGTCGGCATGTTTGCGCTGTTCCTGCTGGCGGGCCGCTACCTGGAACGACGAGCCAGGGAACGCACCGCCGCCGCGACCGCACAGTTGGTTAATCTGCTGCCCGCCTCATGCCTGCGTTTGAAGGGCGATGGCCAGAGCGAACGCATCCTGCTGAGCGAACTGGCCCTGGGTGATCGCGTGCTGGTGCACCCTGGCGCCGTGCTGCCGGCCGATGGCGTGATCCTCGATGGTCAATCGAGCATCGACGAATCCCTGCTCACCGGCGAATACCTGCCGCAACCCCGAGACGTTGGCGACAGCGTCACGGCGGGCACCCTCAATGTCGAAGGCGCGCTGACGGTCGAAGTGCGCGCCCTGGGCCATGACACACGCCTGTCCGCCATCGTGCGCCTGCTGGATCGGGCTCAGGCCGAAAAACCGCGCCTGGCTCAAATCGCCGACCGCGCTGCGCAGTGGTTCCTGTTGTGTTCGCTGATCGCGGCGGCCGTGATCGGCCTGGTGTGGTGGGAGCTGGACTCATCCCGTGCGTTCTGGATCGTGCTGGCCATGCTGGTGGCAACCTGCCCTTGCGCGTTGTCCCTGGCCACGCCCACCGCGCTCACCGCTGCCACTGGCACCCTACACAAACTCGGGCTGTTGCTGACCCGTGGCCATGTGCTGGAAGGCCTGAACCAGATCGACACGGTGATCTTCGACAAGACTGGCACCCTCACCGAAGGCCGCCTGGCATTGCGCGCGATTCGTCCCTTGGGTGCGTTGGGCAGCGATGACTGCCTGAGCCTCGCCGCCGCCCTGGAAAACCGCTCCGAACACCCCATCGCCCGAGCGTTTGGCCGTGCGCCACTGGCCGCCGACGAAGTGCTCAGCGCGCCAGGCCTGGGGCTGGAAGGACGTGTGGGTGAGCGCCTGCTGCGCATCGGCCAGCCGGGCTATGTGTGTGAGCTCAGCGGTTGCCCCCTGCCTGATTCACCCGATGAAGCCGGCCAATGGCTGCTGCTGGGTGATCGCAGCGGCGCCCTCGCCTGGTTCGTGCTCGATGACCGCCTGCGCAGTGATGCGCCCGCGCTGCTGGCCGCGTGCAAGGCGCGTGGCTGGCGCACGTTGCTGCTGTCGGGAGACAGCTCGCCGATGGTTGCAGGCGTGGCCCTTGAGCTGGGCATCGATGAAGCCCGTGGCGGCCTGCGCCCGGACGACAAGTTGCAGGTGCTGCAACAGCTGCACCGCGAAGGCCGCAAGGTGCTGATGCTCGGCGATGGCGTCAACGATGTGCCGGTGCTGGCCGCTGCCGACATCAGCGTGGCGATGGGCTCAGCCACGGACCTGGCCAAAACCAGCGCTGACGCGGTGCTGCTGTCCAACCGACTCGATGCCTTGGTGCAGGCATTTACCCTGGCGCGGCGCACCCGTCGGGTGATCATTGAAAACCTGCTGTGGGCCGGGCTGTACAATGGCCTTATGCTGCCGTTTGCGGCCCTCGGTTGGGTCACGCCGATCTGGGCGGCGGTTGGCATGTCCCTCAGTTCGTTGACCGTGGTGTTGAACGCCTTGCGCCTGACTCGCCTGCCGAGCGCGCCGGCTGCCAGCGCCCCCTTGAAAACACGCCCGCTGCCGGCCTGAGCCGTGCGGGCATGGAGTGCAGATGCCAGCTCTATACGTGATGATCCCGGCGGCGCTGCTGTTAGTGGGTATCGCCATTTACATCTTCTTCTGGGCCGTGGACAGCGGCCAGTACGACGACCTCGACGGCCCGGCCCACAGCGTGCTGTTCGACGACCAGGACCCGAACCACCTGGCCGGCGTCGAAGAAGCCAACAGCGCCGAACAACCGCCCAAAGACCCACCCCATGCTTGAACTGGCGCCACTGCTGGTCTCTGCGCTGATCCTCGGCTTGCTCGGTGGCGGCCATTGCCTGGGTATGTGCGGCGGGCTGATGGGCGCCCTCACCCTGGCGATTCCCAAGGAGCAACGCAGCCGCCGCTTCAGGCTGCTGCTGGCGTACAACCTGGGGCGCATCCTCAGCTATGCGGCTGCCGGCGTGCTGATCGGCCTGGCCGGCTGGGCCGTGGCGAACAGCCCGGCCGCGATGTTCATGCGCGTGCTGGCCGGGCTGCTGTTGATCAGCATGGGCCTGTACCTGGCCGGCTGGTGGAGCGGCCTGACCCGCATCGAAGCCCTCGGGCGCGGCCTGTGGCGGCATATCCAGCCGGTGGCCAGCCGCTTGCTGCCAGTGTCCAGCCTGCCCCGCGCCTTGCTGCTGGGCGCACTGTGGGGCTGGCTGCCGTGCGGATTGGTCTACAGCACTCTGCTGTGGGCGGCGAGCCAGGGCAATGCGCTGGACAGCGGCTTGTTGATGTTGGCGTTTGGAGTGGGCACGTGGCCGGTGCTATTGGCCACGGGTTTGGCTGCCGAACGCGTCACGGCGCTGCTACGCAAACGCAGTGTACGAATGGCCGGCGGCCTGCTCGTGATCCTGTTTGGTATCTGGACGTTGCCCGGTCCACACCAGCACTGGCTAATGGGCCATTAAATCGCCATGTGGCATAGCGCCGCTCCCCGTTGATGCAAATCAAGATGCCCTCTGCCATGCGCCCCTAGACTCGGCCCATTAGCCTATTCCGGGGAGCGCCCGCATGCTCGACGCCATTCGTTGGGACACAGACCTGATCCACCGCTACGACCTGGCGGGGCCGCGCTACACGTCCTACCCCACCGCCGTGCAATTCGACAGCCAGGTGGGCACCTTCGACCTGCTGCACGCCCTGCGCGACAGCCGCAAGGCCGCACGGCCGTTGTCGCTGTATGTGCATGTGCCGTTCTGCGCGAATATTTGCTACTACTGCGCCTGCAACAAGGTCATCACCAAGGACCGTGGCCGCGCCGCGGCTTACCTGCAACGCCTGGAGCAGGAAATCCAATTGATAGCCTGCCACCTCGACCCGAAACAGCCGGTGGAGCAATTGCACTTCGGCGGCGGCACGCCCACGTTTCTCAGCCATGACGAACTGCGCCAGGTGATGACCCGCCTGCGTCAGCACTTCAACTTGCTGGATGATGATTCCGGCGACTACGGTATTGAGATCGACCCGCGTGAAGCGGACTGGGCCACCATGGGCCTGCTGCGTGAATTGGGCTTCAACCGCGTGAGCATCGGCCTGCAAGACCTCGACCCCGAGGTGCAACGCGCGGTCAACCGCCTGCAGAGCCTGGAAGAAACCCGCGCCGTGATCGACGCGGCACGCACCCTGCAATTTCGCTCGATCAATATCGACCTGATCTACGGCCTGCCCAAGCAGACGCCGATCAACTTTGCGCGCACCGTGGAGGAAGTGATCAGCCTGCAGCCAGATCGCCTGTCGGTGTTCAACTACGCGCACCTGCCGGAACGTTTCATGCCCCAGCGGCGCATCAACACCGACGACTTGCCCTCCCCGGCGGCCAAACTGCTGATGCTGCAAACCACCATCGAGCAGTTGACCCAGGCCGGTTATCGCTACATCGGCATGGACCACTTCGCCCTGCCCGATGACGAGTTGGCCATCGCCCAGGAAGAAGGCACCTTGCAGCGCAATTTCCAGGGCTACACCACCCACGGGCATTGCGACTTGATCGGGCTGGGGGTGTCGGCGATCAGCCAGATCGGCGACTTGTACTGCCAGAACAGCAGTGACCTGAACGGCTACCAGAACGCACTGGCCGGCGCGCAACTGGCCACCAGCCGTGGCCTGGTCTGCACCACGGACGATCGTTTGCGGCGGGAAGTGATTCAGCAGTTGATCTGCAATTTCAGCCTGGCATTCGAGGCGATCGAACAGGCCTTCAACATCGATTTTCGCGGTTACTTCGACGACATTTGGCCGCAGCTGGAAACCATGGCCGCTGACGGCCTGATCGAGCTGGACGCCCAGGGCATTCGTGTACTGCCGGCCGGGCGTTTGTTGGTGCGTTCGGTGTGCATGGTGTTCGATGCCTACCTGGAGCACCAGAACAGGCAGCGATTCTCGCGGGTGATCTGAGGCCTGTGTTACTTCGCCAAAAGGGCCATCGCTTGCATGTTGGCCTCAGGCGATTCGTTTTTCAGGGCCTTGGCCAGTTGGGCCTGGGCGTTCATCAAACCGGCCTGGATAGAGGCTACATCACCCTGCAAACCGGCCACTTTGGCCTGGCGGGCTTCCGGGGACAGCGCGGTGTCATTCATGGCCGCTGAGATCTGGGCCATCTTCTGGGCCAGCTGTTTTCTCAGCTCGCGGATCATCTTCAGCAACTCTTTGATGTTGTCTTTCAGGCCGCTGTCGTCGATGTCTTTGTTGGGGTTACCCGCCTGGGACGCTTTGAGCCCCGCCCCGGAGATGACCACCTTCACGCCTTCGCCGGGAGTAGGTGGCGGCGCTGGCTTGTCATCGACCTTTTTGCCGGCAAGCGCGTCAGCCGCTGTCAGAATCTGAGGCTTCTTGGTGGTCACGACAGCGTTATTGAAAGGGAGTACCGACATGGTCTGAGCTCCAGCTCATAAGGATTCACACTGTGTATCGGCGCCGTTACATAAAGCTTTATACCGTCGCCTGTTTTTTGTACAGGCTGGCCTCACCTACCCCCGGTGCGTTACCCTTACGTCTTATGTGTGTTTTCCCACAAGGATTTAAGAAATGTCCGAGCCAGTTAAACTGCGCGCTCACAGCCAGGCTCATTGCAAGGATTGCAGCCTGGCCCCCCTCTGCCTGCCACTTTCGTTGAATCTGGAAGACATGGATGCGCTGGACGACATCGTTAAACGCGGCCGCCCACTGAAAAAGGGTGAATTCCTCTTTCGCCAGGGTGACAAGTTCGATTCCGTCTATGCAGTACGTTCAGGCGCGCTGAAGACGTTCAGCCTGAGCGACAGCGGCGAAGAGCAGATCACCGGTTTCCACCTGCCCAGCGAGCTGGTCGGGTTGTCGGGGATGGACACCGAGATCCACCCGGTGTCGGCCCAGGCCCTGGAGACGACGTCGGTGTGCGAAATCCCCTTCGAACGCCTGGATGAATTGGCCCTGCAACTGCCTCAGTTGCGCCGCCAGTTGATGCGGGTAATGAGCCGTGAGATCCGTGACGATCAACAGATGATGCTGCTGTTGTCGAAGAAAACCGCGGACGAGCGTATCGCGACGTTCCTGGTCAACCTGTCGGCACGGTTCCGCGCCCGGGGTTTCTCGGCCAACCAGTTCCGCCTGAGCATGTCGCGCAATGAAATCGGCAATTATCTGGGCCTGGCGGTGGAAACCGTGTCCCGCGTATTCACCCGTTTCCAGCAGAACGAACTGATCGCCGCCGAGGGCAAGGAAGTGCATATCCTCGACCCGATCCAGCTGTGCGCGCTGGCCGGTGGTTCGCTGGAAGGCTGACGCAAACGCTTGCGGCCGCGCCAATCGGCGAGGCCGCAGGTATACTTCGAGTCCGTTTACAGCCCCAGGACTCTTCGACGATGACCTTTGATTCGTTCGACATCAAATCCCTGATCCGCCCCGTCATCGACTTCCCCAAGCCTGGGGTGATCTTCCGTGATATCACGCCGCTGTTCCAATCGCCCCGCGCCCTGCGCCTGGTGGCCGACAGCTTTGCCCATCGCTATGTCGAAGCCGACTTCACCCATATCGGCGCGATGGACGCCCGGGGCTTCCTGATCGGTTCGATCATCGCCTACCAATTGAACAAACCGCTGATCCTGTTCCGCAAACAGGGCAAGCTGCCAGCCGACGTGCTGGCCGAGGGTTACCAGACCGAGTACGGCGAAGCCTTCCTGGAAGTGCACGCCGACAGCCTGTGCGAGGGCGATTCGGTGCTGATGTTCGATGACCTGATCGCCACGGGCGGCACCTTGATTGCGGCCGCGAACCTGGTGCGGCGCATGGGGGCGAAGATCTTTGAAGCCGCCGCGATCATTGATCTGCCGGAGCTGGGTGGGTCGCAGCGCTTGGAGGATATGGGCATCCCGACCTTCTGCCTGACGCAGTTTGGGCTGACTGAAAAATAACCGCTGCCTGAACCGGCCTCATCGCAGGCAAGCCAGCTCCCACAGGGGAATGCATTCCAAATGTGGGAGCTGGCTTGCCTGCGATGAGGCCCGACAGAACACTAAAGATTAAAGTCCCATCTGCTTACTGATGATTTCATTCATCACCTCCCGCGTCCCCCCACCAATCGACAGAATGCGATTGTCGCGGTACAGCCGCTCCACCAGGCTGCCACGCATGTAACCTTGGCCGCCAAGGATCTGCACCGCGTCATAAGTGACCCGATCGGCAGTGTCAGTGGCCAGGTTCTTGGCCATGGAAATTTCCTTGATCACGCTCTTGCCGGCCGCCATCTTCGCCGCCTGGCGGTAGGTGAACTCGCGGGAGACCTCCACCGCCGTGGCCATTTCCGCCAGGCGATGCTTGAGCACCTGGAATTTGCCGATGGGTTTGCCAAACGCCTCGCGCTGGGCGGCCCAGGCCAGGCTTTCTTCCAGCGCCAGTTGCGCGGTCATGTTGGCCATCAAGGCCAGGGCCAGGCGCTCGCTCTGGAAGTTGCCCATGATGCAGGCAAACCCCAGGTTCTCGGTGCCGATCAGATTGCCCACAGGCACGCAGCAATCGTCAAAGAACAATTCGGCCGTGTCCGACGCCCACCAGCCCATTTTCTTCAGGGGCGTGCCGACGGTGAAACCCGGCGTGTCCTTTTCGATGAGCAACAGACTGATGCCGCCGAACCCCGGGCCGCCTGTGCGCACGGCGACCGTATAGAAGTCGGCACGAATGCCACTGGTGATAAAGGTCTTGCTGCCGCTGACACGGTAATGCTCGCCATCGCGCACGGCGCGGGTTTGCAGGTTGGCCACATCGGAGCCGCCACCGGGCTCGGTAACGGCCAGGGCGATGATCTTTTCGCCGGCCAGTACCAAGGGCGCCACACGTTCGCGCACCTCCGGCCGGGCCCATTTGACGACGGGCGGCAGGCCGATATCCAGCGAGCCAAGCCCCGCCACCACGCCGCCTGAGCCGCAGCGCATCAACTCTTCGCTGGCCGCGACCTTGGCAAACAGGTCGCCCTCATGGCTACCGCCCAGCGCTTCGGGGTAGCCAATGCCGAGGATGCCCGCCGCGCCAGCCCTAAGGTACAGCTCGCGGGGGAAGCTCTCCGCCTCCTCCCAGTCGTCGATACCCGGCAACAGCTCGCGCTCGACAAAACGGCGCACGCTGTCGCGGACCAATTGGTGGCTGGGGTCGAAGTAATCCTGATAGGCAGACATCGGCAAGCTCCACGCAGAGGGTGGAGCGAACTTACCAAGCGCTTGCTTGGTTATCAAGCCAGATGCAAATTTCACCGGCAACACAAAATAAATGTGGGAGCTGGCTTGCCTGCGATACAGGCACCGAGGTGTGTCAGGTACACCTCGGCGATGTTATCGCAGGCAAGCCAGCTCCCACATTTTGATCTGTGTCGCTCCTTAGAGGGCGATGGGTTTGCGGCCGGCGAAGGAATGCGCCAGGGTGCCGCCGTCTACCAACTCCAGCTCGCCACCCAGCGGTACGCCGTGGGCGATGCGCGAGGTGATCAGGCCTTTGTTGGTCAACAGTTGCGCGATGTAATGCGCGGTCGCTTCACCTTCCACGGTGGGGTTGGTGGCCAGGATCACCTCGGTAAAGGTGCCCTGCTCTTCAATACGTGCCACCAGTTGCGGAATGCCGATGGCTTCCGGCCCCAGGCCGTCCAGCGGCGACAGGTGGCCCTTGAGCACAAAGTAACGTCCGCGATAACCGGTCTGCTCCACGGCGTACACGTCCATCGGCCCTTCCACCACGCACAGCAACGTGTCGTCGCGGCGTGGGTCGGCACACTGCGGGCAGAGTTCTTCTTCGGTGAGGGTGCGGCACTGGCGACAGTGGCCAACCCCCTCCATGGCCTGGCTCAGGGCCTGGGCCAACCGAGCGCCGCCACTGCGGTCGCGCTCCAGCAGTTGCAGCGCCATGCGCTGTGCAGTTTTCTGGCCCACGCCCGGCAGAATGCGCAGGGCGTCGATCAGTTGGCGAATCAGGGGGCTGAAGCTCATGGGCGAAAGGTCCGACAAAACAACGAGACGCGGTTTATACCCGCGCCCCGGATTAGCGTCAAATGGTCAATCCTGTGCGACCCGCACCACCAACTTGCCGAAGTTGCGCCCTTCGAGCAAACCGATAAAGGCTTCAGGCGCCTGCTCCAGGCCGTCGACCACGTCCTCGCGGAACTTGATTTTGCCGTCACGTACCCAGGGCGCCATCGCACTGAGGAACTCGGGCTGGCGATCGCCGTAGTCGTCGAACACGATAAAGCCCTGGATGCGCACGCGCTTGGTCAGCAAGGTGCGTTGCAGTGCCGGCAACCGGTCAGGGCCGCTGGGTGGCTGGTGGGCGTTGTAACCCGCGATCAGGCCGCACAACGGGATACGTGCCTTGGGGTTGAGCAAGGGCACCACCGCATCGAAGACCTTGCCGCCGACGTTCTCAAAGTAGATGTCCACGCCTTTGAAGCACGCCAGGGCCAGTTCATTGGCAAAGTCTGCACTCTTGTGGTCGATGCAGGCATCGAAGCCCAACTCCTCCACCACATAGCGGCACTTGTCAGCGCCCCCTGCGATCCCCACCACGCGCAAGCCCTTGAGCTTGGCCACTTGGCCGACCACCGACCCCACGGCACCGGACGCAGCCGCCACCACCAGGGTTTCCCCGGCCTTGGGCTGGCCGATGTCCATCAGGCCCATGTAGGCGGTCATGCCTGGCATGCCCAGCACGCCCAACGCCATGGAGGGGCTGGCCAAACCCTTGGGCACCGGAATCAGGTTGCGGCCGTCGGAAATACTGTGGCTTTGCCAGCCGGTGGAGCCGACCACCAGATCGCCCACTTCGAATTTGGGATTACGTGATTGTTCGATACGGCTGACAGCTCCGCCGGTCATCACCTCGTCGATTTCCACCGGCGCGGCGTAGGACGGCGCGTCACTCATGCGCCCGCGCATGTAGGGATCGAGGGACAGGTACAGCGTCTTCAGCAAGACCTGGCCGTCTGCCAGTTCGGGCAACGCCACCCGTTCCAGGCGGAAGTTTTCCGGGGTGGGGGCGCCCTGAGGGCGAGAGACCAGCACGATGCGCTGGTTCAGAGTCAGTTCTTGAGGCATCAGGAGGCTCCTTGATCGAATCCATCGGTACAGGGTGCAGACCATGGTCGAGGGGCTGGGGTTCGATTGGATCGGCACAAACAAAAATGCCAGGCACGAGGCCTGGCATTGGAGTCTAGCTAAAGCTCGCCGATCAGAACGGCAGCTTCATGCCCGGTGGCAGTTGCATGCCAGCGGTCACGCCGCCCATTTTTTCCTGGCTGTTGGCTTCGATCTTGCGCACCGCGTCGTTCACGGCAGCAGCGAACAGCGCTTCGAGCATTTCCAGGTCATCTTCGCCCACACCCGGCAATACGCTTGGGTCGATGCTCACGCGCTTGATGTCGTGACGACCGGTCATCACCACGCTGACCATATCGCCACCGGCTTTACCGGTGACTTCGGCGTTGGCCAGTTCTTCCTGCATCTTGGCCATTTTTTCCTGCATCTGCTGCGCCTGCTTCATCAGGCCGGCCATGCCACCTTTCATCATGGGAATCACCTCAAAGTACGTGGATCAAGTTAGTAGCCCGGTGTCAAGATGCCTGGGGCACCGGGGCATCGACAGGTTCAATTGTATCGTGACGAACGACCGCACCGAACTGTTGCATCATCTGCTGGATGAGCGGGTCGGCGTGGATCGAGCTTTCGGCGTCACGCTGGCGGTTGATACGCCGACGGGTCGCGGCCTGGGCCGGGGTTTCCTGCTCAGGCTTGATCAGCTCAATGGCGATGGTCAGTGTGCGCTCATGGTACTGGTTCAGTGCGTCATTCAGGCGACGTTGCTGGGTGGCGTTGAACAGGGCGCTATGGGCCGGGTCCAGGTGCAGCAGCCAGTGGTCGCCATCGATGGAAATCAGGGTGCAGTTGGCGGCGATGCTGCCGGTCATGCCCGAGATCGGCAATTTCGGAAACAGCTCCAGCCATTGCAGGGCCAGGCCGGTGGCCGGGGCCGCCGCGGGCTCCACTTCGGGCTCCGGCGCAGGCTCGGCAGTGTGTTCGCTGGCCAGGTCGTCCAGGTAGCTGTAGGCCGAATCCATGTCCGGCTCGATGTAATCTTCGTCCAGCGGCGGTTCATCGTCGAGGTCGATACCGGGCGTGGCCGCATCAACCTGGGCGACCGTCGGTTCTGGAACCGGCGCAGACACCCACTCCGGCGCGTCCGGCACCACACTGTCCGGTGTCGGCGTGGGCATTGGCGTCAGTTCGGGCTGCTCACCGACGGTTTCCAGCACCGGCTCCACGGCGGGCTGCAACTCGACGTCCGCCTCAGCTTCGACTTCCACCGGGTCGTTCCACGGCAGGTCGACGACCGGCTCGGGCTCGATGACCGGTTCAGGCGCGGGCTGCGCTGCAACCACCGGTGCGTCGGCCACCGGTTCAGGCGCTGGCGCAACCGGCGCAGGCGCAGCAACCACTGGCGCGACGACTGCCGCGCCAGCCACTGGTTTGGCGGAATCAACTGTGGCCTGGCTGATCCCCACTGGCTTTAGCGGCTGTCTCGGCGCGTCTGCCGAGTCGGCGGGCCGGAAGGCCAGCATCCGCAGCAGGACCATTTCAAAGCCACCGCGCGGGTCCGGTGCCAGGGGCAGGTCACGGCGACCGATCAGGCCCATCTGGTAGTAGAACTGCACATCTTCGGCCGGCAACGCCTGGGCCAGGGCCAACACGCGATCGCGGTCGCCGTGGCCGTTGTCGACACCCTCAGGCAGGGCCTGGGCGATGGCGACACGGTGCAGCACATTGAGAATTTCAGACAGTACGCCGTTCCAGTCCGGGCCTTGCTCCGACAGGTGACGCACCGCTTCGAGCAACGCCTTGGCGTCACCCTCGATCAGCGCATGCAGCACGTCGAACACCTGGCCGTGGTCCAGGGTGCCGAGCATGGCGCGCACATCGGCGGCCATGACCTTGCCTTCACCAAAGGCAATGGCCTGGTCGGTGAGGCTCATGGCATCCCGCATCGAACCATCGGCGGCGCGACCGAGCAGCCACAGTGCGTCGTCTTCGAACGGTACGTTCTCGACACCCAGCACGTGGGTCAGGTGCTCGACCACCCGCTCGGGGGTCATGTTCTTCAGGGAGAACTGCAGGCACCGCGACAAGATCGTTGCAGGAAGTTTCTGCGGGTCGGTGGTGGCCAGGATGAATTTGACGTAGGGCGGCGGCTCTTCCAGGGTTTTCAACAGGGCGTTGAAGGAATGGCTGGACAGCATGTGCACTTCGTCGATCAGGTAGACCTTGAAGCGGCCACGGCTCGGCGCGTACTGCACGTTGTCGAGCAGCTCGCGGGTGTCTTCAACCTTGGTGCGGCTCGCGGCGTCGATCTCGATCAGGTCGACAAAGCGCCCTTCGTCGATTTCCCGGCACACCGAGCAGGTGCCGCACGGCGTGGAAGTGATACCGGTTTCACAGTTCAGGCATTTAGCAATGATGCGCGCAATGGTGGTCTTGCCCACGCCGCGCGTGCCGGTGAACAGGTAGGCGTGGTGCAGCCGCTGGCTGTCCAAGGCATTGATCAGAGCCTTGAGCACATGGGTCTGGCCGACCATTTCGCGGAACGAGCGCGGACGCCATTTACGTGCAAGAACCTGATAACTCATCGAAAACCGTCGCAACTGGGGAGCAGAAGCCGGTAATGCTAGCGGAGCAGGGGGGAAATTGCATCCGGCACGCTCGCCTAATCTGACTAAGCTCTCCTGACTGGCCCCACAAAGGCCTGAACCCGGAGAACCTATGCGCGTAGTCCTGGGCGCTTTATGGATGATGTCCCTCGCCAGCCTCGCGGCCCCCGCGCCGTTGCGCTTCTCGGTTTCCGACAGCTGGGCGATGCCCATGGCACAAGTGGAGGACGACCAGCCCACCCAGGGCATCCTGCATGACCTGATGCTCAGCCTGGCCACCCAGGTCGGGCGCCCGGCCGAGTTCCACGTGCTGGCCCGGGCGCGCATCGCAGGCGCCATGGAACACGGCGACATCGATGTGCGCTGTTATGTCGCCCAAGCCTGGGTCGACAACCTATCGGGCGACTTCACCTGGAGCGTGCCGCTGATGGTGCAGCGCAACGTGCTGGTGAGCCGCCACGCCACGCCGCCATTGGTACAGGTCGACAAGCTCGCGCCGCAGTCAATCGGCACGGTGCTCAACTACCGCTACGCCGCCCTCGCCCCGCTGTTCGCCAGCGGCCAGCTGACCCGCGACGATTCGCGCAGCGAAGACCTGGTGCTGCACAAGCTGGTGGCCGGGCGCTTCACCTACGCGGTGATCAATGAGTGGATCCTGGACCGTTTCAACCTGGGCCTGGCGCCAGGCCATCGCTTGCACAAGGTCGCGATCATTGAGGAGCAAAGCCTGGGCTGCATCGTACGCAACGACCCCGGCGTGCCGGTGCAGCGAATCCTGCGCACACTGTTGCGCATGAAGATGTCGGGCGAGATTGACGACATCATCCAACTCTATACCGGAGAAAATCCGCCGCCCCTGCCGACTCCTGACAAAAACTGACAGTCCGGGCTTTTAGACTGGGCCCCGCTAACCGCCCACTCTCAAGGAACTTGAATGAACACCATCGCCCATTACTTCCTGCTGTACGTCGACAGCCCGGCCACCAGCGCCAACTTCTACAGCCGCTTGCTGGACAAGCCACCGGTGGAGTTGAACCCGACGTTCGCCCTGTTCATTCTCGACAATGGCGTAAAACTCGGGCTGTGGTCGCGGCACACGGTTGAACCGGCGGCCCAGCACACGGGCGGCGGCGGTGAAGTGGGCTTCTCCCTGCCCGACAAGGCCGCCATCGATGCCCTGCACGACCAGTGGGTTGAGCGCGGCGCAACCATCATTCAATCACCGACCACCCTGGACTTCGGCTACACCTTTGTCGCCCAGGACCTCGACGGCCACCGGTTGCGTGCGTTCTGCCTGAGCGATTGATCGCCAGCGCCCTTCCAGGCTGATGGCCGCCACGCTCGCCAGCACGATCACACCGCCAAGCACCACCTGCATGGCAATGTGCTCACCCAGCAGCGTCGCGGCCATTGTCATGGCCACGGGCGGGATCAGGTACATCGCCACCGAAGCGCGGCTGACCTCAACATGCTTGAGCACATACCCCCAGGCCAGGTATGCCAGGGCGCTGGGGAAAATCCCGAGCACCAGCACCGCCAGGTTCTCCGGCAACGGTGCCTGCACCACGGCGGCCGACAGCCCCGGCAGGTTCACGCAGAGCATCAGCGTGCCCGCCCACACCATGTAGCACGCCATGGTCAGCGGGCTGTAGCGGTGGGCGTAATGCTTCTGGATGGCGAAGTACACACTCCACGAAAGCGCCGCCAGCAGTATCAGCAGGCCACGCGGGTCGATGTCGCCCACGCCCTGATCGCCCCAGATCACCACCAGCACACCCAGCAAGCCGAGCAACACGCAGCCCCAGCGCCAGAGACTCACCCGTTCCTTCAAGCAGAAAAACGCAATCAACACGCTGAACAGCGGCGCCGATTGCGCCAGCACGCTGGACGCCGCCGCCGTCACGAATTGCTGCCCGTAGTTAAGGCTGGTGTGATGCAGGAACACCCCGAAAAAACTCAGTACCAGCAGCCACGGCACGTCCCGCAGGCGCGGCCGACCGATGCCCATCAGCAGCGCCACGCCGCCCATGAATACCGATGCGATCAGAAACCGCAGCAACGCCAATTGGCCCGGGCTGTAGCTGTGCAAGCCCATGTGCACACCAATAGGTGAATACGCCCAACAGAGGATGACGCTGGCGATGACTAGCGTAAGCTTTACGGGTGACGGGGTATTCATCGACGGCGTCCGGCAACAGGAAGGAATGCCGTCAGTCTTGGCCCGGGCAAGGCGCAGGACAATTAACCGTTTCTGACTTCTGAAATCACTGGAACTGAGCAATGGAACTGGCCCAACTGAAAATGGTGCGAGCCGTGGCGCAAACCGGCAGCGTGGCCCAGGCCGCCCTGCAACTGCACTGCGTGCCGTCCAACATCACCACGCGTATCAAGCAGCTGGAAAGCGAGTTGGGCACGCCACTGTTTATCCGCGCCGGACGCGGCTTGGCGATCAGTGCGGCCGGCGAGATCTTCCTGGACTATTGCGAGCGCATCCTGGCGCTGGTGGACGAGTCCAAGCGTGCCGTCGATGCCAATGCCATTCCTCGGGGCACCCTGCGCATCGGCGCCGTCGAGTCCAGCGCCAGCGGCCGTTTGCCACCGCTGTTGGCGGAGTACCACCGGCGCTACCCCGACGTGACCCTCGAACTGGTGACCGGCGCATGGGCGCAACTGCTGGACGACCTGCAACACCACCGCATCGACGTGGCGCTGGTAGCCTCCGGGGGCAAACGCGCAAAGCTCGAACACAGCGTGGTCTACAGCGAGCGCCTGGTGCTGATCGCCAGCGCGTCCAGCGCACCGATTCACAGCGCCGCCGACCTGGCCGAGCGCACCCTGCTCGTCTGGCCAGCCGGCTGCCCCTATCGCGCCGCGTTGGAAAACTGGGTCAAGCCCCACGACTTCAAGCCGAGCATCGCCAGCTATGCCAGTTGGGGCACCATCATTGGTTGCGTGAGTGCAGGGATAGGCGTGGCGCTGGCGCCGGAAGGCATCCTGGCGCGCTACGAGCAGGCCAACCAATTGGCGTCTTATCGGTTCGACGAACTGCAAGCCGTGGACAACCTGCTGTTCTGGCACAAGGACACCCAACGGCACTTGGCACGGGACGCATTTGCCGGGCTGTTGCGGGAGACTTTCGGCTAACCCGTAACATGATGTTTCAGGTATCCTCCCGCGCAATTAATTCAAATTGTAAGGGACTACCATGAATTACTTCCGCCTGCTAATGGTGGCGGCCGCCTTGAGCCTGCCTGTCGCACCCGCTTTTGCTGCCACCCCGCCCGCCCCTGTCGAAGCCAGTGCCCCTGCCGAAACGGCCGAGCACTTTCTTGCGTCGCTCAAGCAGAAGACCGGCACCATCACCCTGCCAAGCGGCATTGCCACCCTCAAGCTCAACGACAACTTCTACTACCTCGACCCGTCCGACACCGAACGCTTGCTGACCGATGGCTGGGGCAACCCGCCGGGCTTCAAGACCCTCGGCATGATCGTGCCCAAGGCCGTCAGCCCGCTCTCGGAACGCGGCTGGGGCGTGATCGTCAGCTACAAGAATGACGGGCACATTTCTGACGAAGATGCGGCAAAAATCGACTACGCCGACCTGCTCAAGTCGATGCAGGAAGAAGACGAAGCCGACAACAAGGAACGCCGTAAACAAGGCTACGCCGGCCTGCACCTGCTGGGCTGGGCCGAGCCGCCGCGCTACGACGACACCACCCACAAGATGTATTGGGCTCGCGAGCTGAAAGCCGACGACGCGCAACAGAACACCCTCAACTACAGCATCCGCGTCCTGGGCCGTGAAGGCGTCCTGGAACTCAACGCCGTCGCCGCCATGGCCGACCTGCCGACCATCAAGCAGGAACTGCCTCAAGTGCTGGCTTTCACCAACTTCACCGACGGCAACCTGTACACCGACTTCAACCCGAAAACCGACAAGCTGGCCGCTTATGGCTTGGCGGCCCTGGTCGCGGGCGGTATCGCGGCCAAGGCCGGGCTGTTCGCCAAGATCGGCATCTTCTTGCTGGCGGCGAAGAAGTTTCTGGTGATCGGCGTCGTGGCATTGCTTGCCTTCGTTCGCAAGCTGTTCAATCGCAACAAGGCCTGATTACGGGCACAAAAAAACGCCGCAATGTGCATGGCGCATTGCGGCGTTTTTTTATGGGCTCAGTTCTTCGCGACGGGCGCAGCCAGGCGACGGTATTGATCCGAGCTGATCCAGCCGGTGAACGAACGGTCGTCCGCGTTGATGAACTCGACCTGGGCCCAGCCATCCTTGAACGCCAGCACACCGACGACATCATTCTTGACGATATACGGGCGCTTGGCGGCTTTGACGCCGGGGTTCTTCAGCAGGTAAGCCTTGTCGGCAGACACCGTCACCAGGCCGATCCATTTTTTGTTGGCGGTCTGGGTCAGCTCCAGGCCAGTGGCGATCTCGGGCATCAGCACATTGATGCAACCGGGGTGCTGGCGGCCCTGCTCCACGGTCAGGGTCACGCCGTCGGATGAGGCGGCGACCTTGCCGGGATAGGCTTGATCGAGCCAAGTGGTCAGTGCCGCAGGCTTGCCTTGCAGGTAGAACGCGCAACCGCGGGTAACGCCCTCGCCCAGGGTTTCGGCGTAGTAACCTTCAACCTGATGGTCTGGCGTCACCGCCAGCATCAGCCCTTCATACTTGCCCGAATGCAACGGGGCGCTGCCCGCCAACGCAGGCATTGCGGCACACAACGACAACACACCCATCGCCAGAAAACGGATCATCTTATTTCTTCCCTTCAAGTTTTTCGTAGGCTTGTTTCATCAGGACGTCGTAGTTGCCGTAGTCCTCGCCGTTATAGTTGTAGGCCATACCCGTGAAGTCCTTGGACTTCATCGCCTTCATCAACGCCGGGCTCTTGCTGCAAAAACCGAGGAAGGCTTTTAGTTGATTGCCGGCATTCACTTTTAGTGCGGCGGCAAACTCAAACACGGTCTTGTAACCGCAAGAACCATAGTTGAAGCCCATGATCTGGAACATGCCCCAGGACGCCGACATCAACGCCGCTTCCTGGTTCAGGGCAAAAGCAGTGGCCATGGTTTCCCACGCCTTGACCTGATCCTTGTTGTTGACCTGCCACTGCGGCCCGGCCTTTTTCTTGTAGGGGTAGGACAGCAACGGGTGCGCCTGGTCGTAGATGTGCTTGGTGTACTTGCGGAACAAGTGCCCTTCAAACGCGATCACCGGCAACTTGGCCGGACCAAACCCCGAACGCCCGCCGGACTCGACGGTGGCAAACGCCTTGACGATATTCACCGAGATGCCATTGCCCAACTGCGTGGCGGCGTTCTGAAAGTCGGCTTCGCTCAGGGTCATGCCGCCGTCGCACGTGGGCTGCAGCATCAGCTGCCGATTGCGCCGCTCGGCCTCGATCATCGCGCGCATGCGGTCCAGGTACACATTGACCGTGGCCTGCACTGCATCACCCTGGTTCGTCGCGAACACATTCAAGAAGCTGGGAATACGCATGCTCGGAAAGGCTTTAACCGGTACTTTCACCGCTTCTTCGATCAAGCTGTTGAAGGTACGGCCGGTGGGGTCGATCACGCCGTCGGGGTGGGCGTACTTGAGATGACGGAACTGGTATTGGCTGATGCACTGCACCAACTGGCCGTCGCACTTGCCGTTTTCGGCCAGCGGGAAACCCAGCTTGGGAATGATCAAATTGAACAAATACTGGACGCACTGCACATCGGCGGGCAAGTTACGGGCTTTTCCAGGCGCGCCAACCGACGCACTGAGAAGACGGGGCAACCCTTCCAGGCTTTTCATCACAGACATCCTTGTTAGTTAAAGAAGTGATAGCACTTCAATATCAACTTTCAGCCCTTGTCATACTCTGAAACAAGTGGCTGGCGGAAACTAACAAGGTGGTTTGGGGTTGTCCAGAGTGAGTATTAAAACCTGTGAAAGACCCCTCACAGGCAACGCGTTAAAAAGTATCGATTTTAATTAAGCGAGGCTTTCGCCCACTCGTTGCGCTACTGTCACGCTCGCAAGACGCACGCATCTGAAAACATTCAAGGATTGAAATGAAAGCTCCCCTGTTGATCCTGGCGGTCCTGGCCCTGCTGTCCGGCTGCGCTTCTTCTCCCACCCCAGACTTCTCCCGTCCCGCTATCACCCAAACCAAATCGCTGGTGTTTGCCGGCAAGACGTTCGTGCTGAAATTCCAGAAGGATGGCCTGTGGGAATACTTCCCGGAGAACGAAAGCGTCGATGCCTGGACTGAAATGCTCGACTTCACCGTCGTCTCCCGCGACCTGAGCCGCCTGGAACCTCTCGACCTGGGCAAACGTACCGTCCAGCTTCACCAGCTGGAAAACCCGAACATGCCGGCGATCCTGACCACAGACAACCGCACCGGGATCTTGTACCTGATGCTGTTTTACCCCAAGTCCCTCCGTAAGGACGGGGACTTTTCCGAGATCAGCTTCTTCAAGTACTACCGCGACAGCGTCACGGGCCAGATCATCATCTTTCACTTCGCCAGGAATATTCCCACGCCGGCTAACCCGGTGGAGAGCACGCAAGAGATGGGCGCGGAACTGGTGCCGACGTTCAAGGCTTTTCCGTTGTATCGGCAGTAATGCCGTTTCGCGGGCAGCAAAAAACCATTCGCAGACAGTGATTGCCAGCAAAGCATCAATAAAAAATAGGATTTGGAAGGGTGTTGCAGGAAGAGCGTTATGGAGGCAACCCCACCAGCCACACCCCGGCACACAATGTTCCCGCTGTGGCTGCTGCCTTCCGGCTCTGACCAGGTTCACGGGTAATCGTTGCGGGGGGACCGATGGGGTCACCATAACGACGCCTGCCTCTCGGCAAGCCGCGCCATTGTACCGATCTCATCGGAAGTTACAACCGTTCGCGGCGGATTAAAAATATTCGATGGTTCAAGCACTTGCCTGCCCCCTGTGGGAGCCGGGCTTGCCCGCGATGGCATCAACGCGAAACCCATGAAACACCGAGTCGCCTGCATCGCGGGCAAGCCCGGCTCCCACACAGAACGATTTAATACGCCTGAACAGCTTCGTCTGCCCGGCCGCCTTCTTCCTGGATGACCAGGTGGATGAAGTGCAACTTGGCGATCACCGGCGGCGGCAGCACGAAGGGGTAGAAATCCGGCTGGCCCATGCTGCGGGACAGTTCGTTGAGCATGCCGGCCAGTTCGATCCAGGCGTTGACGAACGACAGGAACGCCACGCCACCCGGGTGTTCGGGGTCGTAGAGGGTGGTGAGGGGGAACGGCTGGTAGTCCAGGTCCATCTCGCGGGCGCTCATGCCAAACCCCAGGGCGGTGTCGACGGCGTCCATCATGTGCAGGTAGTGGGCCCAGGTTTCGGCCCAGTCTTCCCAGGGGTGCATGGTGGCGTAGGCGCTGACGCAGCTTTGTTGCCAGTCGGGGCGTGGGCCGTTCTGATAGTGATGGTCCAGCGCATCGGCATAGCTGGCGCGTTCGTCGCCGAACAGTGTGCGAAACGGTTCGATCCAGTGGGTGTTGGCGATCAGACGATCCCAATAGTAATGGCCAACTTCATGGCGAAAATGCCCTAGCAAGGTGCGGTAAGGCTCGCGCATTTGCACGCGGACTTTTTCCCGATGGGCGTCGTCGGCTTCCTTGATGTCGAGGGTGATCAGGCCGTTGGCATGGCCGGTCATGGGCGCATTGCCTTCCAGGTCGATGCCGACGAAGTCGAACGCCAAACCGTTGTCTTCATCGATGCTCTTGGGCACCACCTGCAAGCCCAGGCTGATCAGTTGCGCCACCAGCCGGCGCTTGGCGGTTTCGACCTTGCGCCAGCGTTCGGGGTTTTCCGGGACCGACAGGTCGGGAATGGTGCGATTGAGGCTGCAGGCCACGCACAACGGCGCGGTGCTGTGGGCAGGAATCAGCCAGTTGCACGCGGCGGGTGTGTCGAGGTTGGCGCAGCGGCGGAAGGCACCGGCGTCGAGGTTATCGTCTTGCAGCCAAGTGCCAGCAACGGGGCCGGGCTGCAAGGACGCCAGCCGGCTTTGTTGCGGCTGATAGCCCAGCAACGCCTGGCAGGCCAGGCATTGGCTGTTGCGAAAGAACAGCGACTGGCCGCACCGGCATTGCCACACCTTGCTGTTGCGCGAGGACCCGGCCACGAACGGTGCAGCGATACGCGAACTGAGTTGCTCGAAGTAACGGAACATGGCGATCTCTCCCTGGAAGACAGAGACTAGATCAATTCCTTCTGAAGATCGTTCCGAAAATAAAACGCACCACCTTTGTAGGAGCCCGGGGGGGGGGGGGGGGGGGGGGGGGGGGGGGGGGGGGGGGGGGGGGGGGGGG